>JAJZPH010000004.1 GCA_021811265.1 bacterium | reverse complement strand
ACCTAAAAACTCCTAACAAATTTTCTGCAGAAATGCCATAATGTCTTTTCTTATTAAAAGAAGGAGATGATGCATGTTTATCGTGAAAACATTATCAATTAGCGGAATGCTTTATTTGGCTCCGAAAGCTTTTGCATATTTTTCGACAAAACCGGAAGAGGTACATACTCGTCTGGATCGGTTGCGAGAGAAAATAGCAGGTTTTTCCGAGGCTTCAAAAACAATTTTGGGTGAGAGAGCTTGGTTTGTCCTTACAGATGTTTTTTCAAAAAATGCGTGGATTTCTTTTTTAGCAATTAGCTATTTGACACGAAATCAACAACCTTTTGAAACTGTGGTTCGAGGAATAGAGGTTGCTTCTGCTTTTTTTGTGTTTTGTACGGCTGCAGCTTTTGCAAGATATGGGGCTCAGTTATTCAACCGGAAAAGTTTGCAATAAGCCGCAAGTAATCCTTCTGACATTCTTTGACCATGCGAGCAATAAACTGCACAAACAGACGATCGTCTGTATGGGCTTTTTCTAGATTTTCAATATACTCGCTTCTAACAGCCGGAGGAATGATGACAATGTTAAATCCCTCCTGCAAAAGAAATAAGTTCATCAAGAGACGAGCTACACGCCCATTGCCATCGATGAAGGGATGGATAAAAACAAATTCCTTATGAATTAAAGCAGCAGCCTCGGCCGGATGTTTTTCTTTCCTCATTCGTTCCATACGTAAAACGCACTCGCCCATGAGGTGAGAAAGTTCCTTTGGTGCAGGAAGCGGATATTTTGATCCAGTGACAAAAACAGGAATCGTACGATAGCACCCTGCTTTTGTAGGATCGATGTGCATATAAAAAAGCTGGTGCAACTTCTTTATTTCTTCTTCGGAAATGGATCTGTTTTTCGCAATTCTATATAAAAAATCGAAAGCTTCTGCATGACCAACTGCTTCTAAATGATCCCTCAAAGGCTTCCCACCGATTGTAAGCCCTTCTTCGACAACTATTTTAGTTTCGCTTTCGGTAAGAGAGTTCCCTTCTAAAGCATTACTCGTGTAGGTCAATCCTATTTTGTAGTATTCTTTCAGCTGGTCCAAGATCTCTTTTTGAAAAGGTTTGCAAGCATTAATTTCTAATTGCAATTGGTCTATTTCTGAAAAAATGTTGCCCATATCTTCCTCTTCTTTTTAGTAGTGTTCCAGATACCAGGAAATGGTCTTTTGCAATCCCTCATCGAAGGAATGCAGAGGCTGCCACAAGAGCTCGTCGCGCATTTTGTTTTGGCTCACAGCATAGCGAAAATCATGGCCTTTGCGATCGGTGACAAAGGAAATTAGAGAATAATAAAAATCTTTCTCTTTTCCTTCCATCTGGGCTAAGTATGTGATCAACTTCGTTACAAGTTCGATGTTTTTTAATTCATGCCCTCCGCCGATATTATAGACTTGACCTGCTTTTCCTTTTAAGAGAATGCGAAAGAGAGCATCTGCATGGTCTTCTACGTAGATCCAATTGCGAATATTGTCCCCCTTGCCGAAGATGGGGATCGGCTTTTTTTGCAAGCAATGAAGAATCGTCAACGGGATCAGCTTTTCTAAATATTGCATGGGGCCATAATTGTTGACCGAATGGGAAATGGTTGTAGAAAGACCAAAGGTTTGCGAATACGCACGTACTAAATGGTCGGAAGCTGCTTTGCTCGCTGCATAGGGTGAATTGGGAGCATAGGGCGAATGTTCAAAAAATTCTCCCTTGCTGCCCAGAGAGCCATACACCTCATCGGTAGAGATATGATGAAAGTGTATATGAGGAAATTTTTTCACCACTTCGAGCAGAGATGCAGTGCCTGTGACATTGGTTTCAATAAAAATGAGGGGATCTACAATGCTGCGATCCACATGTGTTTCTGCGGCAAAGTGAACAATCGTGTCGATCTTTTCTTCTTTGCAAATAGAAGAGATAAGCTCTTTATTCCGAATATCTCCTTGCACAAACTTGTAGCGAGGATCTTTGGCAACAGAAGAGAGATTTTCTAAGTTGGCGGCGTAGGTAAGGGCATCGAGGTTCACCACATTTCCTTCGAATGAAAGATTCTGAAGAAGATAGCGAATAAAGGCAGAACCCATAAAACCAGCGCCGCCTGTGACAAGAAGGGAAAAAATCTTTCGCTCGTTCATTCTGCGCTCTTTGTTTTCAGATAGGAAAAGAGCACCTCTTTCCAGCTAGGATAGCGTTTTTTCAATAGACTCTCCACCTTTTCTGTATCGAGGGCCGAGTAAAGAGGCCTCTTAGCAGGTGTGGGATACTCTATGGTAGAAATGGGATGAATTTTCTCACAGAGAGAAGGAAGGCCGAATTTTTGGACAGACTCGAAAATAAAAGAGGCAATCTCATACCAGCTCGTCTCATGCGCGTTGGCAAAATGAAAGATGCCATGGCAAGGCAATAGATCCAAGACCACACTTGCCGCATCAGAGGCAAAAGTCATTTTTCCCCTTTGGTCTTCTACAACAAACAGCTCATGTGTTGCTTTCATTTTACTCAAAATTTTTGCGACAAAGTGGTTCTCTCCCTTGCCAAAAAGCCATGAGGTGCGAAGCATCACAAAAGAAGAAAGGGCATTTTGGATACGAATCTCTCCTTCTCTTTTGGTTTGTCCGTAGACCGAAAGCGGAGCGGGAAGGTCTTCTTCCGTATAGGGCTTTTTCTTCCTTCCATCAAACACGTAATCGGAAGAAATGTGCACAAGCTTTGCACGGCTGGCTTTGGCCGCAGCAATGAGGTGTTCTACACCAAGAACATTGAGGGCAAAAGCTTTTTCTTTCTCTGTTTCTGCAAGATCCACCTGAGTATAGGCCGCACAATTGATGATATGGCTCCATGCGCCTTTATTGGCAAAAGAGAGCAAGCTCTCTTTGGAGGTGATGTCCACCTCTTCTTTTCCCGTTGCTACAAAGTCCACCTGGCGTTTTTGCATTTCTTCAATCAGGCTCTGCGCGAGCATCCCCCTTTTTCCAATGAGCCAGATTTTTTTCATGGAACTTCCTTGGAAAAAAGATTGGCAAAAAGAGGAGCTTTTCGATCTTTTGCAGAAAGAATGAAAGTAGAAATGGGCCAAGAAATTGCAATGGTGGGGTCATCAAAACGAAAGGACCTTTCCATTTCAGAAACAAAAGGCGTACTTACTTTGTAGATGACGTGTGCAGAATCACTCAAAACGCAAAAACCATGTGCACATCCTTCTGGAATAAAAAGTTGGTGGTGGTTGTGATCGTCGAGAACTTGGCCTACCCATTTCCCAAATGTTTTCGAAGAGGGGCGAATATCTACTGCAACGTCAAAGATGGTTCCCTGAATCACAGAAACTAGTTTTGCCTGATGATTTCCCTCTTGAAAATGCATGCCGCGGAGGACATTTTTACGAGAAAATGAATGGTTGTCTTGCACAAAAGTAGAGCCAATACCCGCTTCTTGATAACGAGATTGTTGATAGGTTTCTAAAAAAAAACCTCTCTCATCAGGGTAGCAGTCGAGCTCAAGAAGTAGTAGTCCCGGCAAAGAGAGCGGAGTTACTTTCATAGAGACTACTTTCGAGGAAAAAGAGCCGCAACAGTCGCGTGCCGTCCTGTCTTGTTCTCTCGCCGAAAAGAATAATAATCTTTTTTCTCGCAAAAAGTACAAATGCCTGCAACCTCGATATGTTCCTTTGCAACTTGTGCCAAGTTGAGCTGATCGAGGGCTATCTTCCACAAATCAAAATAAGAAGGCTTTGTTTGATAGCTCCACAAATCTTTTGGAATTTCACTTTTGTAGTTTTTGAACTCCGCATGCTCGGGACAAATGCTGGGAGAAATCGCCACAAGTAGATCTTCTGGCTTGGACTGAAAATGCTCGGTTAAATAGAACACCACTTTTTGATAAATATTCTGCACAAGCCCCTTCCATCCCGCATGAGCAACTGCAATTACTTCCTTTTGAGGATCATAAAAAATTGCTGCTTGGCAGTCTGCATGAGCGATCACAAGACCGATGTTAAGCTCTTTGGTACAAAGAACATCTGCTTGGTGCACTTCTTTTACATTTTCTTTTGTAATTTCTACAATGTTTGTACCGTGCATCTGTTTGGCAAAGATCAAGTGGGGAAGCTTTAAGAAAGCGCGGATCCTCTCGCGGTTTAGTTTCACAGCATCCAGATGGTCTCCGATATCATCGCTTATATTGAGAGAATCAAAAGGAGCCTTACTAACCCCTCCGTGGCGCAGAAAAGTTTTGCCAATCACATGAGAATATTCTTCAAATAGATCGTAATCGAGCCATTCTATTTTACTTGCGTCAAATTCCATACACCACCTTCTTGACTTTTCATGTTATTTTTCTAACTCATTTTTTTCTTCTTTGCAAGAAGAGAGCAGTTCCTCTGCTCGTAGATAGGCTTTCCAAGTAGAAAGCTGGGGGTTGATTTCATTGGTCAGAAAGACGTTGTCCTTTCCGATCTGTTCGATTAATCCGGCTCTCTGGAGAGTTTCCCACACTTCTTGTGTGATCCCAGAAATGATCAGATAGCGACCTGTGACTTTAAGAAACTCATCGAGACGCATGAGCGCAAGGCACATGGAAGCGTCCAAATAATGCACTCCGTTCAATCGAAGCACAATTCCTTGGCTAAAAGGATCTTTTGCCACTTTTTGTAGCGTCTGTTGAAAAAGGTCCACTGCAGCAAAAAAAAGCTCTCCCCCAATGCCGATAATCCGAATCTTGCGATGCACCTTGCCCGTATCGACAATCATGAGGCGGCCAGAGGAATCAAAGGCATATTCTACGAGCAGTGGCGTTGCAATTTTTCTCAAAAAAGAAGCAATGGAAATCACAATTCCTAAGAAAAAAGCCACCTCTAAGCTGAAAACCAAGCAGCTGATCAGTGTCACGACAAAAACCACACCGTCTCCTTTCGTTGCAAGAAAAGAGAGCTTCATCTGCCGCATGTCGACAATAGAGGGCGCAATGAAAATGACCAAAGCAGCCAAAGAACAGACAGCAATGTGTTGGACCAGCGGCCATGCTAAAAAAATAAAAACAAAGGTGATCAAAGCACTTAAAATCGAGGAAAAGCGCGTTTTTCCACCACTTAAAAAATTTAGAGTACTTCTCGAAAGGCTACCCGACGCTGGCATCGCACCTAAAAGAAAAGAAAGAAACGTATTGCTAAAACCCAAAGAAAAAACTTCTTGGTTGGATTGAATTTGCTGGCCACTTTTGGAAGCAAGACCTCTGGAAACGGAAAAAACCTCCAAAATAGAAAGAAGGGCAATAGCCAAGGTAGGAAGGAAGAGCTGAGAGAGCAGCGTCCAATACAATGAGGGCAGATGAAAAGCAAGGATGGGTCTTTGAGAAAATCCCATATCTCCCAAATTGATGACGTGAAACGCTCTTTCTTTCATCAAGTAAGAAAAAAATTCATTAAAAAGATATCCCAAAACTCCAATAGCCACCAGCATGAGCAGAGGGCAGGGCAGTTTACGCACATGTTTGTCTAAAAAGAAAAGAAGCCCCAAGCTCAAAAAACCAAACAAAATCCCCTCCCAGCTAAGAGAAAACAGATGGGAGAGCAAATAGAAGATTTTGTAGAGCACATTATATACACCCATAGGAGGTGGTATTCCTGTGAAATAAAAAAGCTGATTGACAACAACAGCAATCACTACACCGGAAAAATATCCCAACACAACGGAATGGGAAACAAACTGCAGTGCTTTGCCCAAGTGAAAGAAAGCAGCTACGATCTGTACCATTCCCATGATCAAAACAATATGCGTCACAATGGACATTACAAGGAGTTCTCTCTCAGCACCAGACACTAAGGGATAAAAAGTCGCAAGGGTATCGCTCACTACCGACTGAATCAATATGGCCACTCCAGTGGAAGGGCCTGAAACCAGATGCTTGGAAGAGCCCAGGGCTCCCGTAAAAATCGTTCCAAAAATGGCAGACATAAGGCCCGCGCTCGGTGGCAATCCAGCCAACAAAGAATAGGCGATCGACTGCGGGATGGTGAGAAGAGCCACTGCCAGAGCTGCAAACAAATCACTTTTGAACGTCAGTGGAGTGTAGCCTTTGCAGTCGGACAAAAAGCTAGAAGCGAAAAGATCTTGTGGAACAAAGCGCACAATCAGATCTTTCCAGGATCTTTTCATATTATCCCTTTTTATCAAAGCAAGGCGAAAAACTGGTTTTTTTAAGCTGGGAAAATGGTTTTCTCAAAGACTTCATCATAAATCACCCCCTATTAGAGAGCAATATGGGATCACTGGGCTCGTTTTCCTCTGACAAAGAGAGAAACGGGCACGCCGATCAGAGAAAAACTCTTTCGGAAATTGTTGATGAGATATTTTTTATAAGTATCTGTCAAAAGACTCGCATCATTGACAAACAGGACAAAAGAAGGAGGCGCGTGAGCAACTTGTGTCAAGTAATAGACGCGTAAACGCTTGCCTCCAATTGCTGGTGGGTGATACTCCTGCAGGCACTTTTCCATAAAACGATTAAGCTCTGCCGTCCCAATGGATGCAAAAAGCGATCGTTCCACCTTTTCCACATGAGAAAAGAGATCTTTGACATTTCTTCCCGTTTTTGCAGAAATAAACAGAAGAGGGCAATGTTGAAAAAAAGGCACCTCTCTCTGAAATTCTTTGGCACATGTTTCCATGCGATAGCCTTTCACAAGATCCCACTTGTTGAGCAAAAGAATGCAGCCTTTCCCCATCTCTTCGATATAAGAAGCAATTTTTTTATCCTCAGTCGTCATACCCTCGCGCACATCGAGAAGTAACAAGCAGATGTCAGATCTTTCGATTGCTTCTTTTGAGCGGATATCTGCAAATTTTTCGATGGAAGAAAGGGTGCTATTTTTTTTCCGTATGCCCGCTGTATCGATCAAAGTGTAGCTTTTCTCTCCAAGGTTGATTTCCACGTCCACTGCATCTCTGGTCGTCCCTGCAACCGCACTGACAATCGTTCTCTCTTCCCCTACTAAATGGTTCAATAGAGTGGATTTCCCGACGTTGGGACGCCCTACAATTGCGATTTTCGTAGTAGTATTTTTCTTCTCCTCTTTCTCTCCTGTAGGCCACAAGACCCCTTCGAAGGCAAGCTCTAAAAGCTCCACCACCTGTAGGCCGTGAAGCGCAGAAATGCCTATGACCTTTTCCCCTCCAAGAGCGTAAAAAGCATCGACGAAAGAAAGATCGGCTAACGTATCTACTTTATTGACGGCAACTACAAAGGGTTTATGCAGTTGAAACAAAAGCTCTGCAATCTTTCGGTCCTGATCTATCAATCCTACGTTACCATCCACCACAAGAACAACGCGATCAGCCTCTTCGATTGCCTTTATGCTTTGACATCTTACTTCTTCCGAACACGGTCCTTGCAACTTTGGATCAAGTCCGCCCGTGTCGATGACAAGAAAATTTTTTCCAAAAAGCTCTGCCTTTGCGTAAGAGCGATCGCGCGTCACTCCTTCTTCTTCATCGACAATGGCAAGTCTTTTTTGACAGATACGATTAAAAAGAGCTGATTTGCCCACATTGGGCCTGCCGACTAAAGCTAATTTTGGATAGTTCATAAAAAATGTGCAGGTTGCAAAAGTACTATACTCTACTTTTCAATAAAAATACACTTTCTTTCGGGATGTCTCTGGAAGATTTCTTCCCCCGCTTTTCAAGAATCTATGGAACAATAAATTGAACCTCCCTCGTCTAAAGGCGAAGGATTCCTGCTTCACAGCTCCCAGCAACCCGGGCAGCTCCACAGGCTTTAGACCGACGCACCAACGGCCAAATTCTTTATATTGATTGCGGCATTCAAAGCCATTGTATCCCGTATGTGAATGGACGGGTTTTAATGGCGTCATTTGATAAAGACTTGCTGGTAAAACTTTCTTTTGAGGTGGGTACAAGCCGATTTTTAATTTTTCAGGGTGTTTGAGTAACTAGATAGTCCAGTGCTTCCTTCTGGGCATTATGAGCTAAAGAAGCTACAGCATAGAGAGGCCTAGAGTCGAGCTTGTCGGTTACAGAATAATTGAGAGATGAAAAACGGATGGCAGAAGAGGATTTGGGATGATTATTTAAAAAAAGGTGAAGACTCCGTAACGTACTACCATGGCCGCTTTTGACCTCTATGGGGAGAATCGTTTCTCCACGTTGAATCAGATAGTCGACTTCTGCAGAGCTATTTTTTTCTTTTCTTTTCCAGAAATGAATCTCGGCCCGCGATTCAGGGCTAGCGTAACAAATGAGCTCCTGCCCAACAAAGCCTTCGGCAATTTCTCCTCGATTTTCAAATCCTTCCAAAGGACGTAAAAACCAAATAGAAATATCCGAGCCAAGGATCGCTTGACATAGACCAATGTCTAGGTAAATGACTTTGAATGTATCAAAATCGGTTTCTGCACCAATGGGAATGCCTTGTCCCGACGCATAACGAATCACATGAATAATGTTTGCCCTTTCTAATAACTCAACCGCAGGAGTTAGTTCTCGTTTTCGATATTCTCCATGGATTTCTCGATAGGAAAATTCTCTGCCTATAAGATAGGGAATCTGCCGAAACATCTGTTCTAGATATTTTACCTGTGTTTTTCGTGCATATTTTTCAAAATCTTGTCGATATGTATCTGCAATTTGCTTCAAAACATACAAAGCAGAAGAAGGATCTTGCGTCTGGGTCCATCTCACAACTGCTTCCGGCATTCCGCCTATTGAAAGATATTCTCCCAAGAGGTCAAGGACTTTTTTATGAACCGTTTCTTCCATGGGCTCTCCAGCTGGGTGCTTTAGGATCTCTTCTCCCATTAGATGATTGTCGGTGGCTACCAAATATTCCAAAAAGGAGAGAGGATACATGTAAAGCATAGAGATGCGCCCTACTGGAACCCCCACCTTTTCAATAGCAAATTCTAAAAGAGAACCAGCAGCAATCACATGAAGATTGGGCATTTCTTCGTAAAAATAGCGAAGAGCTAAAATAGCTCGTGGCGCTTCCTGGACCTCATCGAAGAAAAGCAACGTTTCTCCAGGAATAATCGGTGTTTTTAAAAGAAGAGACAATGATAAAACAATTTTTTCCGGAACAAAGTCCTTTTCGAAGATCGAAGCAGCTCCCTCTAAACGCTCGAAATTGACTTCAACAAAAGACTTAAACTGTCCGCCAAGTCTTCGAACCGCATATGTTTTGCCCACCTGTCTTGCCCCCCTTAAGAGAAGCGGCTTGCGAAAAGGATCTTTTTTCCATTTATCGAGATGAAAATCTATAATTCTTTTAAACATGGTCAAATTCCAAGGCAAAATTGATCTATTTTTGGTCGATTTACAACCCGAAAATAATGAATTTTTGGTTAAATTCCAAGGTAAAAAATATTTAGTCGCTGGCCTTATTTATCTTCTTCATTATTAAACTATTGCAAATAAATCCTTAGATGGAACTCCAATGCTCTGCAAGAATGCCCGGAAAAAGGACAATCGATTATTCTCGGAGAGAAAGAAGCGAGGCGCGCTTGAGAGAATGCTCAGAGGCAAAAATTTTGAGGGGCTCTGCCATTTCTCTATGAATAGTTTTAGAAAATTTGATCTCAAAGGCTTCCAATGCATTTCCTTTTTCGATCAATAGATCCACTTCTAAACCAGAACTTGTACGATAAAAATAGGGTTGAAATCTTTTTCCCTCAAAAGAGCATCTTTTAATTGCTTCCATAATAACCATATTTTCAAATACACGGCCCCGTTCCGCAGCTTTAAAGAACCTCTCTGCAGAATCAATGCCCAATAGATAGCAAAGAAGTCCACTGTCTACAAAAAAAACTTTTGAAGATTTGACAAGTCGCTTCGTATGATTGCGAAAATAGGGTTTCAAAAGATAAAAGCCTTGCACAGTTTGTAGGGCGCATACAAGATCATCCTTCGGATCTTTTAAAAATTTGCATTCACTCCAGCTCAAAGGGTAGAGTTGAAAAATGGCAATTCTTCCTGCCAATGATTCAGAAACGCCTTTCATCGGTTTCATTGTTTGCAAATTCAAAATCCGATTTTGAATTTGCAAGTCTAATTTTACTAAGCTGCTCTAAATAAAACACATATAGTTTTTTTCTTGCATGCAAAAAGTAGTAGAATGAGAGAAGAGCTGGTACTCTTTGCTTTAAAAAGTAGTTTTAATGGACTTTTCCCTCTCGAAGCGCTCTAAAGCAAGTGCGACAAGGCGATCGATCAAACGGTCGAAGGATAAGCCAGAAGCCTCCCACAGACGTGGATAAAGGCTCAATTTTGTAAAACCTGGGATCGTGTTGATCTCATTAATAACAACAGATCCATCTTTTTTTAAAAAGAGATCTACGCGCGCCATCCCCTCACAGCAAAGAGCCTTGAAGGTCTTGCAGGCATCTGTTTGGATTCTTGCAACTTCCTCCGACGTAAGCTCAGCTGGAATTTTAAATATGGTGCCCGCATCATCCATATATTTTGCTTCATAGGAATAAAACTCATCGGTAGGAACTACTTCGCCGGGAAGAGAACAGACGGGCTCTTCATTGCCAAGAAGAGAGCATTCAATCTCTCTTCCTTCAATAAACTCTTCGATCAAGATTTTAGAGTCATAGAGAAAAGCTTTTGCGACGGCGAGAAGAAATTCCGATTCATTTTTTACTTTTGAAACACCCACAGAGGAGCCCATGTTTGCCGGTTTGATAAAAAGAGGCAGGCCCAATTTTTTTGTGACTTGAGCAAAATCAAGACGGCTCTTTTCAGAAGAAGAGATCGTAAGAAAAGAAGCAACAGAAATGCCAGCATCACGCAGAAGCCTTTTCATCACATCTTTGTCCATACCCACTGCCGATCCCAGGATTCCCGCACCAATGAAAGGAACTCCGGCCATTTTAAGAAATCCCTGGATGGCCCCATCTTCTCCATAAGTTCCATGCATCACTGGAAAGACAACATCGAGATTGACAACGGGTGCTTTTTTTTCAATATTGATCAGTCGACTTCCCTGTTGGCTCGGCGTTAGTACCACCTCTTTCTTTTCCCCAGAAAGGTGCACAAGCTTTGGATTCTCTGCATGGAGAAGAAATTGATCCGCATCCCGCAAATGCCACTGCCCATTTTTGTCAATTCCGATAAGCACCGGTTCATATTTTGTTGGGTCAAGAGAAGAGACAATGTTTTTTGCAGAAAGAAGAGAAACCTCATGTTCTGCAGACCTGCCACCAAAAAGAAAACCAATTCTGATCTTTTTTTTCATAAAAAACCCAAAGAATACTTTTCTGCAAAGATAGCCATTTGGCAATATTCCACCAAATCATTTTTTGGTAAAATATTCTCTTGTTGTATAACCACAGTTTTAATGATGACAAGTACAAACTTTAGAATCGTGGTTTTTCAATTCCTGCAATAAGAATGATCCTTACTTACTGTCTTCAATCTTATACAATAAGTCCTATATGGGGTAACATCATGGGCATATACACCGCTTCCAGCAACCCGGGCAGCTCCACAGGCTTTAGACCGACGCACCGACGGCCAAATTTGATAAATATAGCGCTATAGCATACAAGTTAAAAATGAATCACGAATGTCCAATATCGATAATCATGTCTTGCAAAAGCTCCATCAGATCTTCTCTTGTAAAAGATTTGAGAATGTCGCTCTCGTCTTTACCAATAATCTCTTCGATAAGGCCTTTTTTCTTTTCGATAAGGTGATGGATGTGTTCTTCAATCGACTGCTTCGAAACCAGTTTGAAGACCTGCACACCGCGGTTTTGTCCCAAGCGGTGCACGCGATCCGTTGCCTGATTTTCCTTCGCCGGATTCCACCAGCGATCGTAGTGAATCACCACAGATCCCGCCGATAGATCGATTCCGAGGCCAGCGGCAAGAAGAGATGCGACAAAGACCTCACATACAGGATCGTCGCGAAATTTTCTCATCTCGGCAGCGCGGTCTTTTGTCGAACCCGTAATGATTGCATATCCAATCTTTTCTCTCTTCAGATAGGATTCAATGATGGCAAGCATGTCGAGATATTGCGAGAAAACAACAACCTTCTGTTTGCTCTCGCGCGCCTCATTGAGCAGCTCAACGAAAAGATCCCATTTGCCCGATTCATGTTTGTGAAAGCTTAGCAAGTCCTTATAGATAAGAGAGGGATGGTCGCAGATCTGTTTCAACCTTGTCAAAAGAGCAAATACATGCATGTAGGAAATACTCTTTTGTTTGTCTTGAAACTCAACGAGCAGCTCATCTTTCGAAGAAACTACCGCATCACGATAGAGCTTGCGCTGCTCTTCAGAAAGGTCACAGTAAGCAATCTCTTCAATTTTTTCTGGCAAATCGAGAAGAACTTCAGTTTTTTTTCTTCGCAAAAGAAATGGGCGCACCAGTCGTTGCAGCAGCTGTTTTTTTTCTTCGTCATTCTCTTTTTCAATAGGGACAATAAAAAACTCATGGAAAAGAGCCTCTCCTGGCAGGTAAGAGGGAAGGACCAAATCAAAAAGAGTTTTGAGCTCTCGCAGACGATTTTCAATGGGCGTTCCCGTGAGCCCCAACTTCATATTGGCTGCAAGGGTTCTTAAGGAGTGAAAGGTTTTGGACAGATAATTTTTGGCAATTTGCACCTCATCGAAGATGGCAAGTTCGAAAAAGACCTTTTTGAGCTCTTTGAGATCGGTGCGGACAATGCCATAAGAGGTCAGCAGAAGATCATAATCTTCTTTAAAACCTTCCAAACTGCGGTGTAGGCCATGGTAAGTCATCACTTTCATTGAGGGCAAAAACTTGCTCAAAAGCTCCTGCCAGTGGTAGATCACCGATGTGGGACAGACGACAAGAAAATGCTTTTTTTCCCTTTCGGAAAAGATCGCAGCAATCAAAGCCATGGCCTGGTGGGTTTTGCCAAGGCCCATGTCGTCGCAGAGGATACCGGAAAGTCCATGGGAGTAGAGAAACCAGAGCCAATGGAGCCCCGTCTCTTGATAGGGACGCAACTTGGCCGAGAGTCTGGAAATATCGAGCAGCTGATCGCTACGGAAATTCCAAAGCTCTTCCAAAAGAGCCCTTGTTTTTTTCTCTTCGCTATTTTCGCCAAGGGGCTCTTCGATATTTTCAAAAATGCACAAACGGAGCCACTCCATAGTAGAAAGGCGCAAATAACCCGTTCTGGAATCAAAGCGTTCTTTCTTGATGCCGTAGAGCCAGTGAAATCGAGGCAGTTTCACATTCAAAAGACCTGCCTTTGAAAAGAGATACTTGCGATTGGTTTGCAATGCATTCCAGAGCTCTTTTATTTGCAAAGTTCCCAGTTCCGACTCATAATTGAGGCTAGCCAAATAGCTCAGTCGCTTTTTTCTCTTTTCGCGCATCAGGCGTACCACTTTTAAAAAGAGCTTTTCCGGTTTTTTCAGTCGCAAATCCAACCCGAGCACAAAAGGTTCCAAAGCGTCCCATTCAAAGCTGAAAAAGAAGGATTCTTCTTCATGAGAAATGATGACTTCTTTTGTATATTTAGCGGGCAGACGGTCCGATGGAGAAAGTTCAAAAAAACCTCTATTGCGAATGTAGACGTAGGAATCAAAAAAGGTAAGGTCGTCGAGAGAAAGCCCCGGGACAAGCTCGTGTTGGGGCTGAATGCAAATTTCTTCTTTTTCATTCAAATATACCTTTAGCCCCATCTTCTGAATGGGATTGAAAGAGGTAAAAAAGAAAGCAACCTCTTCGAGATCTTCTTTGTGCTGCGCAATAAAAGAGGCAATCTCTTCTTTCTTCACCATAAGACCGGGCTGAATGGAAATGAAAGGCACCTTCTTTAAATAAAAACCTCTTTCGCGCACATAGAGCCAACCATTGAAATCCATACACTCTTTCTCTTCCACGAGATCCATTTTGAGATGAAATTGCAGATCTCCTTGAGGAAGCAGCTCATAGACCAGATGAGAGGAAAGGGGCGTTATATGGGCCTGAAACCCCTCCTGGTCCTGCAGCCACAAACGGTGGTTCGTGACAAACTCGGGAACATCTGCTTTTGTAATGACAGTCTCTTTTTGTGAAAAGTAGCTTTCTTTCAAACGACAAAAACCCCTCTCGGGCAAAAAGACCCAAGGAAAAAAGAGGAGAGCTCCTTTCTCTTCAAGGTCGTGGATGGCAAACAAATAAAGCTCGATATGCAAAGAAAGCTTTTCGTCAAAAAACAGATGGTAGTGCACAGGCATGCTTTCTAGAGTAATTTCTGTCCCCTGCAAACGTTTTTTACAGAGAAGCGGCTCCTTTTCTAAAAAAGAGGCAACCTCTTCCTTGGAAATGGTCGCAGAAGGGAAAAAAGGCTCTTTCGAATAAAATCCTTCTCCTTCTACGTAGAGCCACCCTCCGACTGCTATTTCTTTGCCTTTTTTCTCGGGATGTTTTTTAAAATCGACGTGAAAAATGGCTTGATCGGGATCAAAGGTAATCTTTTCGATGCTCTCCTCTTTTCCATAAAGCTTGAGAGAAGAATCAATAGAAGTGAGCGTGGGTATGAGCAATGGCCAATCTTCTTTTTTCAAAGAAAGCAAAATTTCTACATCGGCGAAAGCGATTAAGACCGCATGGGGAAAACTGCCCAAAAAGTCTACTGTATATTTTTTATGATCTTCCTGGAGAAAAAAGAGCCACTTGGCCAGATCGGACCAGAAGGAAAGTTCGAAAAAAATCTCCACCGAGTTTTCGGCTTGCTCTGCGCGTGCTGTGTCAGAAGATTGTTTTTCGCTACTACTTTTTTGCTTCCAGAGGGCAATTTCTTCTGTGGAAAAATTGGAAAACTTCCACGAATTTTCTTCTTTTGTCTTTTTAGAAAAAAGCGCGTGGAGATGCTCTTGTGCCTTTTTTGTTTTTAGCTTCAGTTGAAAAAAGGGCTCTTTTCCCGTGCCACAATAATATCCCCCTCTTTTTTTCTTCAAAGAAGCGCTAAATCCCGCTCTTCTTGCCCCTGCAAGGCATAGAGCTCTCCAAAAAGAGCTTTTGAAACGAACGTGCACAGGTCCTTTTTTCTCATCGAAAATAGAGAAAAAAGCAAGGGCAACATGGGAACATCCCTGTTTTTTTTCCGATTCGGGGCAGGTGCAAAAAAAATCGAGAAGCTCTCCCTTATCATCTAAGCGCAAAAAGGGCCAAAAGATTTTTTGGCCCTTTTTTTCTACAACTGCAACCTGATAGGTGCCTCGGGAAAAAAGAATTTCCTTTACCTTTTTTCCTTTATGGGAAGAAGGTCGGTCGTAAACTTTCTGAATAAACTCGGGAAGTTTCATCCTTTTTTCTCATTTTTCAGAAAGTGCAATTTCTCAGCTTCGAGAAATTCTATCGCAACACCTTCTCAGGTGCAACATACTCATACCCCAAATCCTGAGCAACGTTTTCGTTTGTTACCTTCCCTTTGAAAACGTTCAATCCCTTGAGAAAACCAGGATCTTCCAACAGAGCCTTCTGGACGCCTAAGTTTGCCAACTTCAATGCATAGGGTAATGTGGCATTGGTAAGAGCAATGGTCGAGGTGCGCGCAACAGCGCCGGGCATATTGGCAACACAATAGTGCACAATGCCATCGACAATGTAAGTAGGATTTGCATGTGTGGTAGGCTTCGAGGTTTCAGTAAATCCTCCCTGATCAATGGCAACGTCTACGATCACAGTACCAGGTTCCATTTTCTTCAAACTTTCTTTTGTAATCAGCTTAGGTGCCTTTCCACCAGGGACCAAAACAGCTCCGATGATCAAGTCAGCAGTCCTGATAGCTTCATCGATGGCTGCGGGAGTGGAATAGAGCGTCTTGAGCCTTGGTCCAAAAAGCTCATCGAGCTGACGCAAGCGGGTCAGATTCTTGTCAAACACCGTCACATCTGCACCAACGCCAAGAGCCACACGCAGCGCTTCTGTTCCTACAGTCCCTCCACCAAAGACAAGGACTTTTGCGGGTTTCACGCCGGGAACACCACCGAGAAGAACACCTTTTCCTCCGTTGATGAGCTGTAGAGCCTTTGCTCCCACTTGAATGGACATTCTTCCTGCTACCTCACTCATAGGAGTAAGCAGGGGCAAGCGGTTATTGGCATCGGTTACAGTTTCATAAGCAATGCCGATGATCTTTTTCGCCAAAATCTGCTTTGTCTGTTCTGGGTCGGGAGCCAGATGGAGGTAGGTAAAAAGGATCTGCCCTTCTCTCAAAAGAGGGAATTCAGCTGCCAAGGGCTCTTTTACCTTGATGATCATCTCGCAGTTCTTAAAGATTTCCTTGGGAGACGAAACGATTTTCGCGCCAAAACGCTCATACACTTTGTCGGGAAAACCAATCTTTTCTCCTGCATTTTTTTCTACCCATACTTCATGACCTGCATCCACGAATGCTTTTACAGAATGTGGAGTAGCACCGACTCGAAATTCGTTATTCTTAATTTCTTTCGGAACTCCAATTGTAGTCTTCTTTTTGGACAAACTCTTCGCCATAATTTTTCCCTCCTACAAAGTTTTTACGAAATCAAAAATCAGATCGTTAAAGACGATATTCTATTCCTTTTCTCCATTTATATACAAACAACCTGAAAAATCGGTTTTTGGAGCTCTCCATTTTCCGCTTAAAAAAGAAAACATCCCAAACAAACGTTGTCCTGTCTGGAAAGAAATAAGAAGGCACGAAGATTCTTTTGATCAAAACCTCTGGGAGACAAAAAGCCCATTTCCTCCCAGCGGTTTTGGCATATTGTACTGATTGTACAGTTTTTAAAACCCAATTTCCTTGAAGGTGAGAGCCTCTGCATCTATCAGGCCAAACTGCTTGGCTTCGGCAGGCGTCATCCAATTATCACGATTGATTGCTTTGCGTACCACCTCTTCACTTTTGCCGGTAGCTTCGGAATAAATTTTGACGATGACATCTCTTGTCTTGAGCATCTCTTTCGCCTGGATATCCAAGTCGGTTGCCTGCCCTTGAATCACTCCTCCTATGAGGGGCTGGTGAATCATGATCCTTGAATAAGGAGTTGCAAAGCGTTTTCCTTTTTTTGCGCTCAAACTCAATAAAGATCCCATGGAAGCTGCCAATCCCGTCACCAGAGTAGAAACGGGAGAGGTGATCATGCGAATCTGATCCCAGATGGCAAACCCAGAGTCCACAGCACCTCCGGGAGAATTGATAACAAACAAGATGGGTTTTCCGGGAGCTAAATGTTCCAAATACCAGAGCTTGCGAATAATCTCACCAGCGGAATCTTGATCCACTACTCCCGAAAGAAAAACTCTTCTCTGATCTAAAAGTGACTGTTCGATTTTGTCTTGCAAAAACTTTTCCGTTTTTTGCTGTTCGTGCACCATAAGACTCTCCTATTTCCAGTAGTTTCGATATAGCATGATTCATTTTAAGAAACAACCAGTTCTGGATACAAGGGAAATCGATGCAAAAGCTCCTGAATTTCTCCTTGCACTTTTGCAAGCACATTAGCCTCGGTCTCCACCTTGGACCTTGAAAGACCCTCTTCTTTTTCAGAAAAAACTGGTTTTGTATGTTGCAAAATATCAAAAACCCATCCAGCAATGACTTCCATATCTGACTCCTTCATTCCTAAAGTTGTTACGGCAGGCGTCCCGATGCGTACTCCCGAAGTATACCAGGCACCATTGGTATCAAAGGGAAGGACATTGCGATTGACGGTCATTCTAGCCGATCGCAAAGCTGTCTCTGCCTGTCTTCCGGTGAGCTGAAAGCTTTTGTTGACATTGACAAGCAGGAGATGGTTGTCGGTGCCGCCGGTGAGAATTTCACATCCTTTTTTTTGTAGTGCGTCTGCGAGTGCTTGGGCATTCTTTACCACCTGTCTGCTATAGAGGGCAAATGACGGTAAAAGCGCTTCTGTAAAAGCAACGGCTTTTGCTGCCAGCACATGGGGAAGAGGACCACCTAAAACAAGGGGGCAGCCTTTGTCAATTACCTCTTGAAACTCCTTTTTACAAAGAATAAGGCCCCCTCTAGGACCTCGCAAGGTTTTATGGGTCGTCGACGTGACGATATGGGCGAAAGCAACTGGGTTGTATTCTCCTGTAAACACCCTTCCTGCAACAAGGCCTGCAAAATGGGCCATATCCACCAATAAAACAGCCCCTACGCTATCTGCGATCTCGCGCATTTTGGCAAAATTGATCCGTCGTGGGTAAGCAGAGTAGCCAGCAACGAGGATGAGCGGCTTTTCCTTTTTTGCAAGTTTAGCAATCGATGCATAGTCCAAAAGGCCGGTCTTGGGATCGACATCATAACTCACAGACTGCATCATTTTCGCAGAAATATTCTGCCTATATCCATGGGTCAAATGGCCACCAGAGCCAAGCGACATGCCCATGACCTTTTGCTGCACCATTTCTTTGCGCAATTTTTCATGTTCTTTCGAAGAAAGATCTTCTAAGCTTTTCATTTGCAATTTGTGCATTTTTGGATTTTGTATCTTCTGCACGAGTATGGCCCAGTAGGCCACCATATTGGCGTCGGCCCCCGAATGGGGTTGTACATAGGCATGTTCTGCCTGAAAAAGTTCTTTGGCCCTGTCCACTGCCATCTGTTCGATGAGGTCGACATTTTCGCACCCTGCATAAAATCGATGATAGGGAAATCCTTCGCTATATTTATCGGTGAGCAAATTGCCCATGGCCAATTGCACTGCCAGTGACGAAAAATTTTCAGAAGCGATGAGCTTTAAATGGCTCCTCTGGTCTTTTAGTTCTTTGACAATGCTTTGTGCCACTTCGGGAGAAGTTTTTTGCACATGGTCGATGGCTGCATAAAAAGCAATGGCAGCGCAGTTCTGCTTTTCTTCTAGAACTTGTGAGAAATATTTCTTCAAATAAGACATAAAGACTCTCCTAGCAAATGCACTCTTTCCGATAAACTTATCCGGAAAGCTACCTTAGCACATTTTAAAAGAGAATCTTTTTTTGAGATAGCTATAACTAACGGCGAAGCATTAATCACTAGGGCAATAGTTCCCAGAGTGGTTCACAATCAAAATAATTCGCAAAAAATAAATTTTACAAAGAGAACTCTCGTGATAATCGAAAACAACGATACGCTCTTCCTGCTAAGGTCGTGCAATTGAACCCTATGGCAATAGCTCCCAGAGTTGTTCCCAGTACGCCAAAAAAATAAAACGAAGCAATAGTTGCGACAAGAGCTATTGCATTGAGTGCGGTGGCATAGTGGCAATAAGTCTTTTCAACTTTCTTTTCAAGACAATCTGAAACTTGAAGGACGAAATCAGCTCCCGGCCCAACTATGGGGGTACTCAGCACCACACTCGCCAATACAGGAACAGTTAAGCCACTCATAAAACCTCCTTTTAAAGATGAATGGAAAAAGCATAAAAAATTTTCAGTAAAATTACAAAGAAATCCTATGATCTCAATTTTTCTTGATGGTTAGAGAGAAAAAAGATACACTCGATTGAAAAATCTTACACTCTTTTGAGGGAAAATGCTGAAAATTTTATCCGTCTTTCTCGAGATTCAAGAACTCGATATGAAAATGCTGCGCCTCATGCGCTTAAAACGTGAAAGAGAGGGCGAGCTCCAGCACATCGAAACATTACGCCACGATTTAAAACAGCAGCTAGACGCCAAACAGTTGGAAATTACCGAGCTTTCCAAAAATATCCAGATCCATGAGCACAAAATTCTTGAAATCAAAGAGTATATCAAAAAGCTCGAATCGCAGCAAAGTTCGATCAAAAAAGTAGATGAGTTCAACGCCTTGACTCAAGAAATGTCAGCTGCGGAAAGAGAACGTCTTGCCACCGAACAAGCCACGAGCAATCTGATCGACCGCAGAAATATGGAAGAAGAGATTTTACAAAAGATCAAAGAGAGTCTTGCTTCTTCAGAAGAAAGCAGCCTGCAGCTCGAAAAAGAGATTCGTTCTTCGATCCATCTGATCAATACCGAAGGTAGGGAGCTGAAAGCAAAACGCGACCTACTGCTCCCCTCAGCTGATCCCGAAGTGTTGAAAATCTACGAAAGGTTACTTGGAAACAAAAGGGATCGCATCATTGTGCCTATTGAAAACCGCACCTGCGCTGGCTGTCACATCGCACTCACCGCACAACACGAAAATTTGGTACGCAAAGGAGAAAGACTCGTCTTTTGCGAACATTGTTCGCGCATCCTTTTCTGGCCACAAAGCGAAGAGCTGCAAGGCACTCCCGTCGCTGCTGCAAAGAGACGACGACGACGCGCTTAAAAACTTACCAACCACAATGTTTTCCCGGGAAAGCAGGGTACCGCTGCCGAAAACGGGCAGAGGAAAGTCTGGACTCCACAGAAGAAGATACCAGTGAAAGACTGGGGGCCGCAAGGCTACGGAAAGTACAACAGAAAACATGTCGCTGAAAAGCGAGTGAAATTGTTGGTTGATTCCGACCCTCTTGTGGCAACGCAAGAGGTTGCAAACCCTATCTGGAGCAAGGCCAAAAAGAGCTTTTTGCAATGTTCTTCGCATTGACAGCTCGAGTAGGTCGCTTGAGGGATCTGGCGACAGATCTCCTAGAGGAATGGTACCCTCCGCCATTATGGCGAAGACAGAATCCGGCTTACCGCTCTCCCGGGATTTTTTCTATCTGGAATTTGAACAGACCAAAAAAACTTAAGAATCGATTTCTGCAGCACGCCAAAAATTCGGGATTGTTTTCGTGTGTTCTTATCAAAAACTTATTCTCAATAATCTAATATTCAATAACTTATAGATATATATATTGCAAAGTTCCAACGGTTTTGGAAAAATGACAGCAAAAGTTCCAAAAGCGATGTAAAGATGAACCCCTATGTTGCAAGAATTCTCATTCCTCCAAAAGAAAGCTTTTTCCTCCTAGGTCCTCGAGGAACTGGTAAATCGACCTGGCTTTTGCATGCCTATCCACGTGCTACTCGTATCGATCTTCTGCAACCTGAACAGGAAAGACTATATCTCGCAGCTCCAGAGAGATTGCGAGAAATCGTAGAAGTTGCTCCCGAAGGGAGCGTTATCATTCTCGATGAAATTCAGCGCGCACCAGGACTTTTGCCTGTTGTTCATTCCTTAATTGAAGAAGGAAAAAACATCCAGTTTATTATGACTGGAAGCAGCGCACGCAAACTAAGGCGAGAAGTAGGAAATCTTTTGGGAGGACGAGCCCTTCTTCGTTTAATGCCTCCTTCTTTTTTTGCCGTAGAACTTAAAGCCTCTTTTCGTCTGGAAACCGCCTTGAAAGTGGGATTGATTCCTATGATTTATGAAGCAAAAGATCCAGAAGAGAAAATACTTAATTATGTAGGAACTTATCTGCGCGAAGAAATTATTGCAGAAGGATTGGTTCGACAGGTAGGCAACTTTGCAAGATTTCTGGAAATTTTAAGTTTTTCACATGGACAGGTTTTGAATGTGAATGACATTGCAAGGGAAGCTCTGGTGAAACGAACCACCGTGGATAATTATCTGGAAATTTTAGAAGATCTATTAATTGCTTTTCGTTTACCAGTCTTTACTAGGAGAGCCAAGCGCGCATTGATTCAACATCCAAAATTTTATTACTTTGATGTAGGTGTCTATCGAAGCCTTAGACCCAAAGGCCCTTTAGATAAAGAGGCCGAGCTGGAAGGGCCAGCGTTAGAAGGACTCGTAGCGCAACATTTACGTGCATGGGTACAGGCACAAAAAGAAACGCATCAGCTTTGCTTTTGGCGCACAAGGAGTCAGGTAGAAGTAGACTTTGTGATTTACGGACCAAAAGGTTTTTGGGCAATAGAAGTAAAGCGAGGGTTGAATGTACATGGACAAGATGTAAAGGCTCTTCACCTGTTTCGCGAAGAATATCCCGAAGCAATACCTCTTTTTCTCTACCTCGGCAAAGAACAGCGTAAAATCGATGGGATCGACTGCATACCTCTGAGAGAGTTTCTTCTCCATCTTCATCCTGAGCGAATTATACACAAAGAACTTGGAAAATGATTTCTGGAGCACGCCAAAAATTCGGGGTTGGAGGATCGTAAGCTACCCCATACTTCATTAATATTGAGTAGATTAGATCTTTCAACCGCGAGGATTTTCGCTTAAGCTCTAGAAACCGATTTTCCAAGTTCTTTGAGTATAAGTACATTTTAGAAATTAAAAATAACTCTTTAATTGACTTTATTAACAATCGATCAGAAAATTTTGCAAATTCTTAATCAATTAAATGAGGTTATTATTATGGCATCAGAAATTATTTCTCTAAAAGTAGGAAACCACCAGTTAACTCTTCGTACGAACCAGATTGCTTCCCTCGTAAATAATAGGCTGGCAAAAGACACTGCAATTGCGTTAGCTGCAATGGCAATCTCTACGTTCGCCCTTTTAAGCTTGATTGCTTCTTTATCCACAGGGTACATCTGGATCCCCGTCACTTTGTGGTTAAAAGACCATCTACTTACTTTTGCTCTTATTAATGGCGGTAGCTGTCTTGCATCCCATATTGGTGTGACCTACCTGTTCGACAGACACATCCAACCCTGGGCAGAATCGATACTAAGAAGCTAAAGGAACTGCAAAGCTACAAGGATTCTTGTGAGGCGTGTGTTTCTCAGTTAACCCATCCAAGGGATGTTTTCGCCCGTGGATGGGTTTTGTCATATACTGCGCGTTTGAGTTTGGAAGAGACGTGCGTGTAAATGGTCGTGGTAGACAGCGAGCTGTGACCTAAAAGAAGTTGGATCGTCTTCAAGTCCATCCCGTTTTCCAGCCAATGGGTGGCAATGGTATGGCGAATGGTATGGGGGGTAATTTTCTCTCCAAGCCCACTTTTCTTCAGATAATATTTGAAATTACGATCAATAGAACGGGTGGTGATGCGCTCTCCGTGTCTATTGAGAAAGAGGGCCCCTGCATCTTTTTGCGGCGCATGGTCTTTTGTTTTTAAAAAGCGTATGGGATGCTCCAAATAAGATAGAATCCATTCCATTGCACACTTTGTCACAGGCACAATACGTTCTTTTTTTCCTTTGCCTCGAACCCTGAGCAGTAGTTGTCCTCGATCCAGATCGAGACGATTCAAGGCAGCAAGTTCGCTCAAGCGAAGTCCTGAGCTGTAAAAAAGCTCCAAAATGGCGCGATCACGCAGGCCCAGATAGAGCGTCGTGTCTGGCTGTGAGAAAAGATTTTCAATTTGTGGATAGGACAAAAAAAGAGGCAACCTCTTTTCTCTTTTTGGACCCTCAATTTCATCCAGAGGGCTGGAAGCAAGTACTTTTTCTTTGACCAGATAGGTGAAAAAAGAGCGCAAAGCAGAAAGATGGCGCAGAATGGTGCGGTTTTTCTTTTTTTGTGCAAAAAGCTGTGCAAGATAGGAGCGAACGTGCCACTTGTCGACCTTTTCTAGCGTTAGGGAATTTTCTTTCAAAGAAAGAAATGTAAAAAAAGAGTTGATGTCGGTAGAGTAGGCGCGCAGGGTGTGTGCCGATACCTGCCGGCCAAGCTGCAGAGTTTTTAAAAAAGAATCTAAACACGCAGAAAAATCCATGCGATTTCTTGTTTTACAACTCTCCTTATGCTACAATGCCTCCATCTTCAAGCCAACCAATATTTTGATTCATGATTACCCTGACAAATATTTCAAAAAAAATTAGTGGACGCACGCTTTTTGACGAAGTGACAATGAGTTTTAACGACGGCAATCGTTACGGACTCACAGGACCCAACGGCTGCGGTAAATCAACCCTGCTCAAAATCATCATGGGAATCGAAGAGCCTACAAGCGGCTCTGTCTCTCTACCTGATAAAGTAGGATTTTTGAAGCAAAATATCGAAGCCTTTCAACAAAACAGCGTACTCGATACCGTCATCATGGGCAACACGCGTTTGTGGGATGCTTTAAAAGAAAAAGAAGCGCTGGAACATCACGAGATGACCGACGCCATTGGCATGCGTCTGGGAGAGATCGAATGCATTATTGCCGAAGAAAATGGCTATGCAGCCGAGGCTGAAGCAGAAGAGCTGCTTTCTGGCATGGGCATTCCTCAAGATTCCTATCACCTACGCATGCAATCCATTCCACAAGACCACCAATTCCGCGCTCTTCTCTGTCAGGCACTTTTTGGACAACCAAAGGCACTTCTTCTCGACGAGCCCACCAACCATCTGGATATGGAGTCAATCCACTGGCTAGAAGAGTTTTTACACGCATACAAAGGAGTCTTGATCGTCGTCAGTCACGATCGACATTTTCTCAATGCAGTGGCCACCCATATTGCCGACATCGATTATGAAACCATTATCACCTATCCCGGCAATTACGATGAGATGCTCTTCACCAAAACTTCTGTGCGCTCGCGTGCAGAAGAAGAAAACAAAACGAAAGAGAAGAAAATTGCACAGCTGCAAGAGTTTGTCTCCAGGTTTGGTGCGGGCACTCGGGCATCTCAAGTGCAATCGCGTGTTCGAGAGATTGAAAAGCTACAACCCTCGGAGCTAAAAAAGTCCAACATCCAGCGTCCCTACATTCGCTTCATCCCTCAAGAAAAACAGGCGGGACAGGTGGTCTTTCGGCTCGAACGTGTTTCCAAAAGCTATCCCAACAATCCCGTGATTGTCAATTTTTCCTGCGACATTCTGCGTGGAGATAAGATTGCCATCATTGGAAACAACGGGCGCGGAAAAACAACTCTTTTAAAACTGCTAGCTGGAGTAATAGAACCCGATAGCGGAAACATCGTCCGAGGACATAACGTAGAAATGGGCTACTTCCCACAAAACCACAGCGACCTCCTTGAAAAAACGCCCGGCACCACTCTTTTCGACTGGCTCAAGTCGAGAAGGGAAAGAATTATGGACCAAGAGATTCGTGGAATACTCGGAAAAATGCTCTTTTCAGGAGATGATGCATTTAAAGAGCTGCAAGCGCTCTCCGGAGGAGAATCCGCACGCCTCTTGCTCGGCGGCCTTATGTTGACAAATCCCAATGTTCTTATTCTCGACGAGCCCAACAACCACCTCGACATCGAAGCTGTCTCTGCTCTTGCTTGGGGTCTTGAAGAGTTTAAGGGAACCATCCTCTTTGCCAGCCACGACCGCGATCTTGTAGGCAATGTGGCCAATAAAATCATTGCCTTTGAAGCAGATCACAATATCGTCTTCTTCCAAGGACCCCTATCGGAATATCTCAAAAAAAAGCACTAACTCATTTCCCAAGCTCTTTGTGTATATTCTTCGTAATAAAAAAAGATCTGTTTTGCTTTATTGTAAAGATTTTGTAAGAAAAAAATGTGATTAAAAAAATTCTTTTCTTTTTTTCTTAAACTCTACAAAATCTTTTAAATAATTTCTTAACCAAGGAGTTGTTTGTGGGTGTTAGAGAAGTGTGGTCTTCAAATATATATATGCTGATACCACCTCAAAAGGGGGAAATGATCAAAGACTATTACCAAAGCGAGTGCGAGAGGTTAAGGGTAGATACTACTCCCGCTCGCGTAGAACCAATTGTAGATGCCTGTCGTCGTAAGTTTGAAGGAAGTGCTGCTTTTGCAGCAGCAGCTGCTGCTGCCCCAACTCAATTAATGATTGGAAGATTGTCATATGGGGATACGATACGTTCCATGTCAAGGCGAGGGATTATAGCTGGTGGAGAAACCTCACAGCAAGATCTTGCATTTGCACGACTGGCTTTGCAAAAGTCTTCCATTCCTTTGACTTTGGTTCCAACGGAAATGCGTTTTAGAGAAGCTGGTTTTGCAGCTTTTCACATCCCTACTCCTCTTTCCGAATCTCCGAAAGAAGTGTGGCATGGAGACACGGCTACTCGCCTTCGTTGGGATGGGGGACCCAATTCTTCCGACGATGATGCAAATCATTGCTATGGAAATATGGAGAGAACCGATCTTTTTTTCCGTGGAACCTTTTCTACAGTCGCGGTCAAGGAACCATCAACGCACAATCGCATGATATCCTTTGTTCATGAGCCTAGTGCGATTAACAATGCTTTTTGGTATCCAGGAGATCATAAAGTGCATTGCGGCGATGCAGATCCTTTGATCTTTGCTTCCTCTTTTGGAGCCAACCCAGAGATCATTGTTCATGAGTTTGGACATGCGGTTACCTATTATTCATCAAATTTGGACTATAGGTATCAAAGCGGGGCGATTAATGAATCTCTTTCTGATGTTTTTGCCATCACGGAAAAACATCGCAAGGCAGATGTAAAAGCTCAAGATCCAGCTGCAAGCTGGAATCTTTGCGAGGGCTTTATTGTGGGTGCTCGTGAGGGAAGTTCCTTGCGTTCTATGTCTGCTCCAGGAACCGGCTACAAAGGACATCCAATTCTTGGAGACGATGACCAAGTAGGTCACATGGACGATTATCAACGGGAACCTTTGTCTAGCGACTGCGGAGGCGTCCACAAATACTCTGGTATAGCAAACCACGCTTTCTACTTTGCAGCCACCCAAGATGCAGGCGATTCTTGGGAAAGAATGGGGAGAATTTGGCACCTTGCTTTGACTCGCTCTCGACACGATATCGATTTCGCAGGCTTTGCGCACGAGACTGTACGAGCAGTGAAAGATTTAAAATTTGGAGACGCTATAGAACAAATAGTAGCAAGTTCCTGGTCTCAAGTTGGAGTGCTCACAGGTATGGCTCCTCCTCCAAGTGCTACAGGCACTCCTCCAAAAGCTTCGGAAGAACCACCACAGAAGCGAACACACAAGTGAAAGGCACTTTCTTAATTCTCAAGCCTATCTACAAAAACACCCATGAGGCAGGTAAAATTCATGGGTATTTTGAAATTTTTAAGCATTCTAAAAGGAGGCGTTGACCCAGTAGCGTCTGATGAAAATTTTTTTATAGATAAAGGGCACTAAAAATTTTCGCAGACATTTTTCATCCACTTTTCGAGCGCAATATCTCGTTGATTTATATGGACTTCGAAAAATAGAAGAAAACTCGTCGAAAAGATTCTCCATCGAAAATGTACAACAGGAATTGCTGCGTCACAAAAACTCTTTTTGTTTTTTTCTAGATTCTATAAAATTCTTTAAAAAAGTTTTTTACATAGTGGGTATATGAGTGCTTCAAATGCAATACGTCCAGACAAGTATGTGCTGATTCCTCCTCAGAAGTTAGAACTCATTTGGAAGGAAGAAAGAAAAGCGATAGAATCTCCTCAAGAATTTCATTTTGCCGAGGGATTTAAGCTCTTTCTATCAGCTCTATGGAGTCCTCTATGGCCACCAGCGGATTCAATGAGTTCAGTTGGTTATGGTCATTCTTTGGCTCTTGAACCATGTGTACTACAATATGCTTCGAGAGCAAATATAGGTCTTCTTACCGGCGGTCCGCTAGATCATCCTAGACTTGATTTTCAAGGCCCTCCGATTTCTATTGCCCCAGCAGGTGCAAGACCTCCTGTTAGCGATCCTTTGGACCGTCCTAGAACTGATTTTCGAGATCCTCCAAAAGAAGTGTGGAATGGAAATATAGGAGTTCGGCTTTGTTGGAATGGACATTCTGATTCTTCAGATGAGGATGCGAATCGTTGCTTTCAAAGTATGGTGAGAGTTGATAGTTTTTTCCGAGAGACTTTTAAAATCTCTCCTATAGACGATCCTGCATCAGAAAATCTTATGAGAACCGACATTCATCATCCTGAAGCTTTCAACCAGGCTTTTTGGAGACCTGGGGATCGAAGAGTATGTTGTGGAGATTGTAGTCCTGAGATATTTTCTTCTTTTGCTGCTAATGCAGAAGTGATCTCTCATGAATTTAGTCACGCGGCCCTCTATTATTTGTCCAGATTAGACTACCAATTTCAAAGTGGAGCCATTCACGAATCATTTTCTGATATCCTTTCAGTCATGGAAAAACATTACCGGACAAAAACACAAGCTGGAGCTCCAGATGCTAATTGGAATGTTTGTGAGGGATTGATTCGTGGTGCTGCACTGGGAACCTCTTTGCGTTCTCTATCTCATCCTGGCTTTGGTTTCCGAGGTCATCCTATTCTTGGAAATGATGATCAAGTGGGTCATATGAGTAGCTACCAGGTAGAACCCCTTGCCGTAGATTATGGGGGCGTTCACAAATATTCTGGCATAGCCAATCGTGCTTTTTATCTTGCAGCAATGCAAGAAGCTGGCTTTTCTTGGGAGAAAATAGGAAAAGTTTGGAGGCTTGCGCTTACTCGTTCTCGGCACGATATCGATTTTGCAGGCTTTGCAAGGAAAACTGTAAAAGCTGTGAAAAAACTGGGATTTGGAGAGGCTGTAGAACATATAGTGGCAAGTTCCTGGTCCCAACTTGGAGTGCTCACAGATATGGCCCCTCCTCCAAGTGCTGCAGGGACTGCTCCAAAAGCTTCGGAAGAACCACCATTGAAGCGAAAGATACTTTCTTAATTCTCAAGCCTATCTACAAAAACACCCATGAGATAGGTATTCATGGGTGTTTTGAAACTTTAAAGCATTCTAAAAAAAGGTTTTGACCCAGTAGCTCCCACTGAAGTTTTTTATAGATAAAGGATCTTAAAAATTTTCATAAGCGTTTTTTATCCATTTTTGAGTCGTGTACGAGAGCAAGAGTGCTTCCAATTTCTCATTTTGAGCGGGAGCTGCTGTGACCCGCCATAGATTCTTGTTGTTTTTTCTCTCTAGATCTATAATCTTTTAAAGAATTGTTCATGTGGGAGAGTATGAGTGCTTTTGGTGGTTTTTTTCGTTCTGATTTTCGAATCTCTCCAAAAGAAGTGTGGAATGGCAATACAGGAGAGAGGCTTTGTTGGAATGAGCACCCTGTTTCTTCGGACGAAGATGCGAATCAGTGCTATCAAAGCATGGTAAGAGTGGATAGATTTTTCCAAGAAGCTTTTGAAATCTCTCCCATAGTCGATCCTGCATCAGGAAATCTTATGAGAACCGACATTCATCATCCTGAAGCTTTCAACCAGGCTTTTTGGAGACCTGGAGATCGAAGAGTATGTTGTGGAGATTGTAGTCCTGAGATATTTTCTTCTTTTGCTGCTAATGCAGACATGATCTCTTATGAGTTTAGTGATGCGGCTCTCTATTATTTGTCCAGATTAGACTATCAATTTCAAAGTGGAGCCATTCACGAATCATTTTCTGATGTCCTTTCGGTCATGGAAAAACATTACCGGACAAAAACACAAGCTGGAGCTCCAGATGCTAATTGGAATGTTTGTGAGGGATTGATTCGTGGTGCTACACTGGGAACCTCTTTGCGTTCTCTATCTCATCCTGGCTTTGGTTTCCGAGGTCATCCTATTCTTGGAAATGATGATCAAGTGGATCATATGAGTAGCTACCAGGTAGAACCTCTTGCCGTAGATTATGGAGGCGTTCACAAATATTCTGGCATAGTCAATCATGCTTTTTATCTTGCAGCAATGCAAGAAGCTGGCTTTTCTTGGGAGAAAATAGGAAAAATTTGGCTTTTTGCTTTGAATCATTCTCAGCACGATATCGATTTTGCAGGCTTTGCAAGTAAAACTGTACAAGCAGTGAATGACCTAGAATTTGGAGAGAGAATCGCTGGCATTGTAGCAAACTCTTGGTCCCACGTTGGAGTATACATAGGTATGACACCTCCTCTAAGAGCTTCGGAAGAATTCCCACCACCATCGAAGCAACGGAAAATGCAACCACTCTTCAGATCATCGGAAACTGGATTATTTTGATCCAATTTCCAGATAGATCATTAAAAAATTCAAATTCAAAAAATTTCTTTTCTAATTTTTTTAAACGTCATAGAATACGTTAAAAAAATTTTTATCAAGGAGTATTTATGAGTGGTGCCGTTGTGATGCGCCCCAAAAGATATATGTTCATACCTCCTCAAATGGTGAAAGCATCAGAGGATTATTATGAAAAAATAGCTAAAGAAGAAAGCGAGGACGGGATTTCAACAGGGCAACGTTGCTTTACTCGCCTGGCTCTTCAACGAACCCACGAACCTTTGACTCTTGAGGAGACGCCAGAGCATCCTATAGGAACACGGCCAGGAGCCTTCTATATACCTTTTATGCCTCGCCCATCTCCAAGGGAAGTACATAATGCTAGCACAAAAGAATTACTTCTTCGTTCGGATTTTATGACGTCTTGCACTGATGGTGATGCTCATGGTTGTTTTGAAGGTATGGCTCGAGCTGATGATTTTTTTCAAAAAATATTTTCTATCGTACCAATCAAAGAACCTTCTAGAAGTAATTCTATGATAGCATGTGTTCACGATCCTCTTGTTGTTAATGGCTCTTGTTGGGATATCGGTGATAAAAGAGTGCATTGTGGAGATTTTGATCCTGCTATGTTTTCTTCTTCTTTTGCTAGAAATCCAGATACCGTTGTCCACGAGATTGGGCATGCTGTCACCTATTATTCATCAAATTTTGACTACAAGTATCAAAGTGGAGCAATCGATGAATCTCTCGCCGATATTTTCGCTATTATGGAAAAACACTATCGAACAAAAAAACGAGCAGGAGATCCAGATATTAGTTGGAACATTGGCGAAGGATTAATGGCTCGTGCTCGTGAAGGAAATTCTTTGCGATCTTTGTCCAATCCAGGATTTGGTTTCCGAGGCCATCCTGCTCTTGGAGATGATGTTCAGGTAGGTCTTATGTCTGAATATCACGGCGACGAAGACCCTGCAGATGAATCCCATGACTTTGGTGGTGTTCACAAATACTCTGGTATAGCAAATCACGCTTTCTACCTCGCAGCCACACAAGATGGAAGACATTCTTGGGAAAGAATGGGAAAAATTTGGTATCATGCTTTGACTCATTCCCAACACGATATAGATTTTGCAGGCTTTGCAGGAAAAACTATAGAAGCAGCGAGAGAACTAAGATTTGGAGACGCTATAACACAAATAGTAGCAAAGTCTTGGACTGACGTGGGAGTGTATTGGACAGGGGAAAAGATGGATGAAAAAACAAAAGAAAAACCCAAAGAAACTCCTACTTCTTTAGTAGATCGTTTTAGATGGGATCTTCCAATTCCTGTTGCACCGGGCGCAGGCTCCTCTATCGTTGGCGACACTCTTCCTGGATCTGATTTTCGAGACTCCCCAAAAGAAGTGTGGAATGCAATTACAGGAGAGAAACTCTGTTGGAATGAACATCTTGTTTCCTCAGACGTGGAGGCAAATCAGTGTTATCAAATCATGATAAGAGTTGATCGTTTTTTCCAAGAGGTTTTCCACATCACTCCCATAAATGATCCTCAATCAGAAAATCTTATGAAAGTATATATTCATGATCCTCGTTTTTTTGATAATAGTGGTTGGATTTCCGTTGGTAAGACCGTACATTGTGGAGACTTTGATCCTAGTCTGTTTTCTTCCTCTTTTCCTGCTAATGCGGATATAATCTTTCGTGAGTTTAGTCATGCGGTTATTTATTATTTATCCAACTTGGATTACCGCGGTCAAAGTGGAGCCATTTGCGAATCACTTTCTGATGTCTTTACAATCATGGCAAAACATTACAGGACAAAAACAAACGCTAGAGCGCCAGATGCTAGTTGGACTATTGGTGAGGGATTAATTGCTCATGCTCGTGAGGGAAATTCTTTGCGATCCATGTCCCATCCAGGATCCGCTTTTCGAGGCCATCCTCTTATTGGAGATGATGATCAGGTAGGTCATATGTCCGACTATCATGAAGAACCTATGAGTTATGACTTTGGAGGCGTTCACAAATACTCTGGTATAGCAAATCGTGCTTTCTACCTCGCAGCCACACAAGAGGGAGGGTTTTCTTGGGGAAAAATGGGAAGAATTTGGTATCATTCTTTGACTCATTCCCAATACAATATAGATTTTGCAGGCTTTGCAGGAAAAACTGTAGAAACAGCGAAAGAACTATTTGGAAAAGCTATAGCACAAATAGTAGCAAATTCTTGGGAACAAGTTGGAGTGCGCATAGATATAGCGCCTCCTCCAAGTGCTACAAGCGCTCCTAGTACTTTAGGCACTCCTCCGAGAGCTTCGGAAGAAGGCCAACCACCATCGAAGCGACAGGAAATGCAACCAGGCTTTGGATCAGGGCGTGGAGCCTTTTGATCCAATTTTCAGATAGATCATTTTTCGTACTTTTTGGCACACATACAGCCTCAAAGAAATACATAGAAGACAAGAAAATTATTAAAAAATTTCTTTCCTATTTTTTTATACATCGTAAAATACTTTAAGAAATCCTTTATCAAGGAGTGCTTATGAGTAGTGCTGTTGTAATGCGTCCCCAGAGGTATATGCTTATACCTCCTCAAATGTTGAAAGCAGTAGAGAATTATTATGAAAAAGAAGCCAAAGACGAAGGCATGGAAACCTCTCCTTCTTCGACAAGAGAATTCGTAGAAGCTTGTCATCGCGGTTTTTCTACTAGAACTCCTGAAGCTGCTGGATCAGCGACTTCTGAACTCATGGTAGATGGTCTTCCTTTTTGGACCATCGTGCAATCGATATCAAAACAACAGACAAAAAGTGAAGAAGAGATTTCAAAAGGACAACTCTGCTTTACTCGTCTAGCTCTTCAACGATCCTACGAACTCTTGATTCTTGATAGAATGCCAGAGCATTTTATACCTCCATGTCGAGATCCCTTACCTGCATCTCTTGCTAGTCGCCTATTTCCAAAAGACGTAACTGGTGGTATTACAGGAATATCGCTTCGTTCGTATTTTATGACTTCGAGTCCTGATGATGATGCTAATGGTTGTTTTGACAGTATGGTTCGAGTCGATGATTTTTTTCAAAAAACATCTTTTCTATCAATCCAAAAGCCTTTAAGAAACTGTATGCTAGCATATGTTCATGATCCTAGTACTTTCAACAATGCTGCTTGGGATAGAATTGGCGAGCAGAGAGTGCGTTGTGGAGACTTTGATTCTCGACTGTTTTCTCCCTCTTTTGCTAGAAATCCAGATGTCATTGCCCACGAATTTGGACATGCAGTTATCTTTTATTCATCCAACTTGGATTATCAACGTCAAAGTGGAGCAATCTATGAATCCTTCTCCGATATTTTTGCTATTATGGAAAAACATTATCGAACAAAAAAAAGAGCGGGAGATTCGGATGCTAGTTGGAACATTGGCGAAGGATTGATTGCTAATGCTCCTGCAGGAAATTCTTTGCGATCCATGTCCATGCCGGGATCTGGTTTCCGAGGCCATCCTATTCTCGGAGATGATGCTCAGGTAGGTGATATGTCCGAATATCATGGCGACGAAGAACCTGTAGATTATGAACATGACTTTGGAGGAGTTCACAAATACTCTGGCATAGCAAATCATGCTTTCTACCTCGCAGCCACACAAGATGGAGGATTTTCTTGGGATAGAATGGGAAAAATTTGGAGTCTCGCTCTGACTCATTCTCAACATGATATAGATTTTGCTGGCTTTGCAATAAAAACCGTAGAAGCAGCGAAAGAACTAGGGTGTGGAGAGGCAGTCGTTCACATTGTAGAAAACTCTTGGGAACACGTTGGAGTGCGCATAGGCATGGCGCCTCCTTCGGCTCCTATGCCTCCTTCTTACAAAAAAAGAGAAGAACCCATAAGTGATATGTTAGGAATGGTTGGTTCAGGTATGGGTGAAAAGTTAGCTAGACACTATGCACAAGAGGGGCAAGTAGAAATGTTAAACAAGCAATTGATTAGTAATGCTTTGAGTGCCAGCGCACAAACTATTGTTTTTTCTTGGAGGTTTACAGATCGTGAAGGATCCTTTCAAAATCGTGAAATTCGCTTCATAAGACCCGGAGGGCCAGATACGATTAGAGCTATGGTCTTTGCATTGAATCCAACAGGGGGTTTTGATCGTTTTTTTGGAGGTGTGTCGGGCGAGAAGGTTTTTGTGGCAAGATTTTTTCCCGCAAGAATTATCTCTACTATTGGAAATCTAGTTGCTGGAGGTCTAATTCTTGGATCAGCAGCTGCTAATCCAATGGGAAGTCCGGTTCTTGGAGCAGCAGCCGCTAATCCACACGTTACTTTAAGCTCTCTTGGAAAGGAAGCACAAGAAGGCTTATTTCGTGAGCTTAAAGATCGGAAGATAAAGCTCATCATGATGAGACCAGAATCTTTGAGTCAAGAAGAACGAAAACTGGGAATAGAGAGAATCGAACAAATTGAGATCGAATGAGCGGGGTGTAGAGATCACAGAACAGGCCTGGGAAACAGAAAGCTTTTTTGTTAAAGAGAGATCACCAGCTTCGACATACTACGAACCAAAGAGTGTTGAAGAGCTTTTGGGAAATTCAAATCGTGCGCCATCTTTTGCTGCAAAACTTGGCAGAAAAACTTTGCGTGCCTCTTCTTCAAAAGCAAGCTCTTCTTGATAGCGCGCAGAAAAATGGGTCAAAATGAGTTTTTTTACCCCTGCTTCTTTGGCAATAAGAGCTGCCTGCTGTGCTGTCATGTGCAAATATTTTTCCGCAAGATCGCGGTGATCTTCCAAATAGGTGCTTTCACAGAGAAGAATGCTTGCATCTTTGGCAAGATGAACTGCTTGCGGGCAAGGGACAGTATCGATCACAACGGCAATTGCTTCTCCTGTTTGCACACAACTCACCTCTTCCAAAGCAACTCTGCGGCCATCGACGTGCAAAAAGCCTTCTCTTTCCAGTTGTTTCACAAGGGGTCCTTGAATCTTGAGCTTTTCTAATTTTACCTTGTCGAACCTAATGCGGTCCGGCTCGGTAATGCGCCATCCAATATTATCTGTTCCATGTTGTAAAAAAGCTGCCTCGATGCGAAATTTTCCATCGTCTTCGACAAGACCTTCTTTAGCAACGGGATGTTCGATTACCTGGATTGTTTCATGGTAAATGCAGCCAAAATGCAAACGGTCGAAATACTTTTTTCCGCTCATGGGAAAATAGCAGTGGATGGGGTGCTTCACCTTGTCGAGATTCAGACGCATGAGCATAGACCCGAGCCCCAAGCAATGATCCCCGTGAAAATGGCTGACAAAAATACGCGTCACCACAGGGGGTGCAATATTGGCAAAGATAAACTGCCTTTGCGTTCCCTCGCCGGGATCAAACAGAAGCCCCTCGTCATTCCAGCGAAACAGATAGGCCCCGTGGTTGCGATTTCTCGTGGGTTGCTGGCTCGAACATCCTAAAACAATGAGATCCTTGACGCTCAACTCGCCCTCCTGGAAAAAAAGGAAAGACGACCTAAAAGTAGCCCCAAAATCCCTCCACTCACATGGGCCGTGTTAGCAATGTTGGAAGAGAGCAGATGTATGCCCACAATTTCTAGTCCAAAAGAAAAAAACTGAAAAGCAAAAAGGGCAAGGACAAAAAATGCAACAAACAAAAGCGTGGTCTTAGAGAGAGGATAACCCTCCCAGGGAGCAATTTTTTGCCTCATCCAGATAAAACCCACAAGTCCCATGATCACTCCCGAATAGCCCAAAAAGAAAGGACCGCTCATGAGATATTGCATGGTGTTGGTTGCAAGACCAAGAAGAAAAACGAGCAGACAATATTTAGTTTTACTCAACCTTGTTTCTACCTGTTTGCCAAGCACCCACAGCCATAAGATGTTGAAAAGGATATGCAAAAAATTTTCATGCAAAAAGGAGGGAGAGATCAGACGCCAGATCTGCCCTTGTCTGATTTTTTCAAAGGTAGGAGATGCAAGAGAGTATTGCTGACTTTTTTTGTCGAGCAAAGATGCAAATCCGCGCCAGATGGGAATCTCTTCCCTTTTTTTGAGGATTTCTTGCATCTTTTCTGTTTGTTCATCGAAATTTTTTGAAGGATCGTAGGGATTTTCTATGAGATACTGATTTACATTCCGTAGCGCAGAAGGGTCGTCATAGAGAAGCAAATTTTGTATTTTTGTAACTAAAAAAATTCCTTTGGAAGGCTCTTGCCAATCCAACATTTCCAATCCATTCCAGAAAAAGAAACAAAGACAGGCCAAAAAGAAAATAAAGGTTATCACAAATCTTTTTCTTCGCTCGAGTGGCGGCGGTGCCTTAGTCACTTCCATTTCTTCCAGTGAATCTTCTTCTAAAGGAGCCTCCTCGTCGTCGTCGGCTTCTTCTTCGGAGAGCTCTTCTTCCTCGTGACTTTCAACAGACGGGGGCGGATTTTCAACGATCACTTCAGGAAGCTGCAGCGTGCCTTTTTTCCACTCTTCAAAAAAGGATTTTGCCCGAAGAAGGTCATCCTCATCTTCTACCCAAAGGGAAAATGAGCTGCCCTCTACTTCCAATTCATTGTGAATTCCTTCTTTCTTCAAGAAGAAAGAAAAACGCCTGGCGTCTTCTTCATTGGAAAACTTTGCTATAGATCGCATGTTCGAATCTTCTCAATAATTTCTGTAGTTGAAAGTGAAGGGATGCGCGCGACAAGGTGCAGCCTTCCGCCTCCTTGGCGCACAACAGAAGCTTCGATACATTCAGCTCCATACTCTGCTCCATTGACATGCACGTCGGGCCGAATGCGCTTTAGAATTTCTCTCGGGTCGGTCTCTTCGAACCAAGTGACATAGTCCACGCAGCTCAAAGATGCAATCATTGCAAGCCGCTCTTGCAAAGGAATGATCGGCCGATCGGGCCTCTTATAGCGTTGGATCGATGCATCGCTATTGAGTGCTAGGATCAAAACGTCGGCAACCAAAGAAGCTTCAAAAATAATGTGCAAATGACCTGCATGCAAAAGATCAAAAGAGCCGTTGAGAGTTGCAATTTTTTTCCCATCCTTTCGGATGCTGCATACAACCTCCTCAATTTTTTCTGGCGGAAGAATCTTTTTTTGACACTCGTTTTTCCAACACTTTTTCATGAATTTTTCTCTTGGGCCATACGATTTTAAAAACCTCTTCATAATGGTCGACAAAATGCACTTTGAGCCCCTTCTTCAAATATTCGGGCAGCTCATCATAGTCACGGAGATTGTTTTTAGGAAAAATCAGGGTTTTGATATCCGACCTTCTCGCAGCAATCAATTTTTCTCTAAGGCCTCCTATGGGCAATATCTTTCCCGTCAAAGTCACTTCGCCAGTCATCGCAAGCTTGTCGCTCACTGGATCCTGAAGCAAGAGTGAAAGCAGAGCGGTCACCATAGTAATGCCCGCGGAGGGCCCATCTTTTGGAGTGGCTCCTTCGGGAATATGCACATGCACTTCTGATTTGGCAAAAAAAGGAACTGCCGGAGCATACTTTTCCGAAGAACTATGCAAATAGCTCCAGGCAATCTGAAAGGACTCTTTCATGACATCGCCCGCTTGCCCTGTCAGCTTGGTCACTGTCTTGTCTTCGCTGGAAGCACGCATGGCTTCTACATAGAGAGTAGCACCACCAAGAGAGGTCCAGGCAAGCCCTGTGCATACACCTATGGGCATCTTTTCATAAAAACGATCCGAAGTAAAAACAGGCTTTCCCAGATACTCACTCAAATTGGAAGGAGTAATGGTGACTTTTTTAGTTTTTCTACGACGTGCGATTTTGAGCGCCACTTTACGCATAATTTTTTTGATCTGGTTTTCGAGCGTTCGCACGCCCGATTCTCGAGCATAGCCATCGATCATTTTTGCAAGGGAGTCGTCGGTAAATTGAATGTTTCCTAATTTGAGCCCCATGCTTTTGCGGTTGCGAGGAATGAGATACTTTTTTGCAATTTGCACCTTCTCTTCCAAGATATATCCTGAAAGGCGCATCACTTCCATGCGATCTTTCAATGGCTCTGGAATGGTATCCAGAACGTTGGCCGTTACGATAAAAAGTACATTGGCAAGATCGCAATCTACGTCAAGATAATGGTCGTGAAAGCTCTTGTTTTGCTCGGGATCCAGTACCTCCAAAAGAGCAGAAGCGGGATCTCCCTGGTAGCTCGCACCCATCTTGTCCACTTCATCGATCATAATCACGGGATTCATCGTCTGAGCCTGTTTTAATGCTTGTACCATTTTTCCAGGCATTGCTCCCACATAGGTCCTACGATGTCCCTTGATCTCAGCCTCATCGCGCATTCCGCCTACAGAAAATCGGTAGAACTTGCGATTGAGCGCTCTTGCAACGCTTTTGCCAATACTCGTTTTGCCCACTCCTGGGGGCCCTACAAGACAGATGATGCTGCCCTTGACACCTCCAGAAAGTTTTCCCACCCCTATGAACTCCAAAATGCGCTCTTTGATATCCTTAAGCCCATAATGATCCTCTTCGAGGATCTTTTGCGCCTTGTTTACATCGGTCGTCTCTTTGCTAAAAATTCCCCAGGGAACAATGGTCAACCAGTCCAAATAGTTGCGGCTTACTCCATACTCCGCCGACATCACCTCGAGAGCAGAGAGCTTCTCTTTTTCTTCTTTTATGATTTTCAATACCTCTTCGGGAACTTTTCTCTTCTTCAATCTTTCGTCAAACTTCTCAATTTCGATCGTCTTGTCATCTTTTTCCATTCCCAATTCTTTTTTGATTGCCTTGAGCTGTTCTCGTAGAAAAAACTCTCTTTGGGCTTTGGAAATGGTCGCTTCGATGCGCTGGTTGATCGTGCTCTGCAACTTGCTAAGATCCAGCTCTTTTTTCAACAAAAGCAGCGCCTTATCAATGCGTACTTGGAGATCAAAAGCAGCAAGCACTTCCTGTAGTTCTTCACGATTAGCAGTTGTCAAAGCCACCGCAAAATCGGCCAGTCTTCCTGGTTCTGTAAAATCAGAATGGCTCAAAAATATTTGCAGTTCTTCCTTGAATAGAGGGTTTAATTTGAGCAGTTCTTTAATTGTGGTGATAATACTGATAGAATAGGCTTTTAACTCTTTGCTCAAATTCTGCAGAGGGGGATCGTCGTGATAGGCAATCTTTGCAGACAAAAACTTGTTGCTTTTTGCCTCGATAAGCGAAATGCGCTTTTCCATATTAAAGACAACCTGTGCGCCTCCCTGTTCCAAGGGAATAATGCGCAAAATACGTGCAAGCACGCCCACGTTGTGGAGGTCTTCTGGAGAAATTTTATAGATGTTGACATTCTCTTTTTTGGTCAAGAAAAGCCCCAAACACTTGTGCTCGGTTTTCGCAACAAGTTTCAACACTTCGTAATAGGCTCCCCTTTCAATCAAAATAGGGGCCGCCATACCAGGAAAAAAAGGACGGCGATTCAAGGGGAGGACAAAAACTTCTGTAGGGTAGGCAATGGAGGGAGTGTTCTCTTTTTTTGCCTCTTTGTTGGCTCCGATTACTTCTTCGTCTATAGGTGTAGTAATAAACTCTTCATTATTTTCATTGGGATTTTCGATCAAAGGAACCTCGCAAATTTACTTATAATTTTCTACATACTCTGCTATGAAGTCAATTTTTTTAATGGCTTCTCTTTTTTTTGCAGAAGATGGTATAATTTCTTGCTTTAACAACCTGTTTTTAACAGTTGCAAATTTATCTTTTCCATGTCAAATACAACTTTTAAAAAATTGGGCCTTCTTCTCGATACCTCCACCGAACCTACCCATCTCGTCCTTATTGAAGAAAAGACTCCCCTCACCCACTGCTCTATTGAGGGAAAAGAGAGCTGCTCGCGCTTTTTGGTCATGCGTTTGCATCAATTTCTATCTTCCGAAAGATACGCTCTTTCCGACCTTGGGTTTATTGGTGCAAGTCAGGGACCTGGCTCTTACACCTCGCTTCGAGTAGGAGCAACCGTTGCTAAAAGCCTTGCCTTTGCCCTGAAAATACCCCTCATCAGCTTTTGCTCTCTCAAAATGTATACCCCCTCTAGCGATGGCACCTTTTTCGTTGCCATGGATGCCAATACCCGAGGAGTGTATGCATTGGAAGGAGAAAAAAAGGGATCATGTATTACTTGTGGCAATCCTGCTCTCATTGCCCATAAAGACGTTCCCCACCTTTTTGCAAAGAGTAGCCAGCAGATCTGTCCGAAAGGCGATTCTCTTGTACAAAAGTTTGCCGCGTTTCCCTTCATTGAAAACACTCCCAACCTACATCAAATGGCAGAAATAGCCATGCAAGAGCTTATCCAAAAACCCCCACATGGCCCCTATCCCAAACTCGATCTTCTTTATTTATAAGATGTTTTTGCAGAACAAATATCCACATTTCTTCTTCCAGCTTCCGAAAAAATCCTGCAGAAAAAAGTCTTCCATGGATAAATTTTTAAAAAGAATTATTACATTGAACACGATTTGGATCGAAGTTTTTCATACATTTTCATTTCAAATAGTTCCCTTTTAATTTTTGCAGATCTAACTCTTTCTATCAGCATTATCGTTTCTCTTGACTCACTACGCCCTTTCCAATCAGCGAAAGCTTCATCACTTGTGCCTTCTGAGCATACTGAAGGAGTAGCAGGACTCCTCAACCTTTGTAAAGGAGAAGGACTTCTCAATCTTTGTAAAGGAGAAGGGCTCCTCAACCTTTGTAAAGACAAACGTTGCAAAGCCAATCGTGAAACACATAGTGGCTCCCCTTCTTTGACCTGCTCTTTCTTTACTTTTGACGGATCATGTCCGCTTTTTCTACATTCTGCTTCGTAATACTGTTCTATCATTTGCATTTGCTCAATAGGCAACAAACAGAAAGCAGAGCGCTTTGGATATATTTCGCTGCTCATAAAAAAGCCTCCTTTAAAAACATATAAATTCTACTGAAAAGCGAAAAAAAACGAAAAGAAATTTTTTGAATGTAAGCCCAAAATGATAATGTCACCTTTTTCCAAAGTAGAAATGTCACCTTTGATAGGATTTTTGCCTATGGAGGTGCTCTATGAAAGAGAAGACTCCTCTCGCCTGCTGTTCTATTGAGGGAAAAGAGATCTGCTCGCGCTTTTTGGTCATGCGTTTGCACCAATTTCTATCTTCTGAAAGATGCGCTCTTTCCGACCTTGGATTTATTGGCGCAAGCCAGGGACCTGGCTCTTACACCTCGCTTCGAGTGGGAGCAACCGTTGCTAAAAGTCTTTGCTTTGCCTTGAAGATTCCCCTCATCGGCTTTTGCTCTCTTGAAGTGTACACCCCCCCTCCTAGCGACGGCACTTTTCTCATTGCCATGGATGCCAATACCCGAGGAATGTATGCATTGGAAGGAGAAAAAAAAGGATCTTGTATTTCTTATGGCACTCCTGCTCTTATCCCCCACAACGAAGTTCCAAACTTCCTTGCAAAGAAGAATCATTATATCTGTCCCATAGGAGACCCCCTTGTACAAAATTTCCTACACTTCTCTTTATTGAAAGCGCTCCAGACTTGTGCCAAATGGCAGAAATAACCATGCAGAAGTTTACCCAAAACTTCCCTCAAGGACCCTATCCAAAGCTCGAACTTCTTTATTTATAAGATTTTCTCATAAAATTAGAGCTGATTGCAAAACCCCGATGTGGTGGGCTTTACATTTTGCAACTATCTTAGAATTACTGATATTCGCACAATCTAGGTACAGAGCTACCTGGTGAACCTGGCGAGCCACCTGAGGAACTATCAAGTTCTTCGTCTTGAGGCGCTTCCATTGTAGGAGATATTTTCACTGGAGGACTCCCTAAAACAACTCCTACTCGGGCCCAAGCATCAGCTACAATAGCAGAAATTCTTTCTCCGAATCCTAAAGCTATGGATGCCTCCACAGTTTTTTGTGCAAAAGTAGAAAAAGAAATATTAGGCGGAGAAAGTTTAACAGCATGAAGCCAAATTCTTCCCATTTTTTCCCAAGAAGGACTAGCATCTTGTGTCACGGCAAGATAAAAAGCTTTGTTGCCAATGCCCGAATACTTATGAACTCCTCCATGGTCTTGATCTAGAGGCAATGCAATATAGTCCTTCATGTGACCTACTTGATCATCGTTTCCAAGGATCGGATGGCCACGAGAAAACCAGACCCTGGATTCGACATAGAACGCAAGGAATCTCCTTCCCGTGCACCTACAACCATATGTTCGCAAATATTCCAACTCGCTTTTGGATCTCCAGCTTTTACTCCAGCTTGGCAATGTTTTTCTGTAATTGCTAAAATATCAGAAATGGACTCGTTAATCGCACCACTTTCACCTTCATAACTCAAATTCGCAGAATAAAAAGTGGCTGCATGCCCAAATTCATGAGCAATAATCTCTGGATTCTCAGCAAGTGAGGAAGAAAAGATCCTAGGATCTACATCTCCACAATGAACCCTTTTATCCCTCATACTCCAAAATGCATTATTATAAGCTAGGGGATGGGGGTCATGAATATCAACTCGCATAAGATTGCCTACTTCTGGATCTTGTACTGCAACTGTTGAGTAAGACTCACGCAAAAAGTTGTCGACTTTTATCATGCTGTCCAAACATCTGGAGGCAATTCCATCAAAAGAAACGGGCTGTAGATGTGTACACAGCACCTCTCTTGTCGATCCATGTCCCACCTCTTTCGGAGAAGGTGGATAAGCAACACCAAAATAAGCTCCGTATTCCTTGGGTGGTTCAATTGGGGGAACTTCTATTCTTGAAAGAGAAGATACGCTTTGCAAAGCCAAGCGTTGCAAGTTCAATCGTTTGCGAGGATCCATCGAAGAAGGTGTCGCAGCCGCAGCACAACAAAACCCTTCGCCACTCATAGTCTGCTCTCCTGTTATTGTTGACGGATCATATTCGCTCTCTCTGCATTCTGCTTCGTAAGACTGTTCTATTGCCTGCATTTGAACAGAAGACAAAAGCATATAAGTATCGGGACGCATCGTATATACACCGCTCATAAAACCCTTCCTTGAAAAACTTTTTTACATTTTACCGAAAGATTCGAAAACAAGAAAGAAATTTTCTGAAACCCCTTGATGTTTATTCGAAAACTTCTTACGATTGAGTACATCTTTTTGAACCCTTTGGAGAATGAAGATTCATGACTACAGTAAAAGTTCGGATTGGAGAACCTATCGATAAAGCGCTACGCGCACTCAAAAAAAAGCTGGACAAAGAAGGAGTCATGAAAGTGGCAAAAGCACACCGTTTTTATGACAAGCCCTCCGTTCGCAAAAGAGCCAAATCCAAAGCTGCTTTCAAACGAGCAAAAACCGCCGCCAGAAAAAAGTATTAACCTCTTCTGTTTTAGCACTCGAATCTATTGATTGCTAAAATTTCTCTTCTGTGCTATCATTGGAGAAAAATTCATTTTTTATGAAAGATTATTACGCAATTTTAGAAATTTCCAAAGACGCTACCACAGAAGAGATTAAAAAAGCCTATCGCAAAAAGGCTTTGCAATACCATCCCGACCGCAACCCAAACAACCCGGACGCTGAGAAGAAGTTTAAAGAGGTCTCAGAGGCCTATGAAGCGCTCAGCGACGCAAATAAAAGACGCACGTATGATCAATATGGCGCCGAAGGTGTCAACCAGATGGGTGGAGGTTTTCCTGGTGGCGCTGGTGGTTTTTCTTCCATGGAAGAGGCTCTCCGCACTTTTATGGGCGCTTTTGGAGGGAGTAACGGTTCGATTTTCGACTCACTCTTTGGTGGAGGAGGATTTGAATCTGCTGCAGCCGAGGGGCAAAAAGGCGCTAGCAAAAAAATTTCCTTAAACATTTCTTTTGCAGAGGCCATCCGTGGGGCAGACAAAGAGATCCTGCTGACCAATTATGAAACATGCTCTTCTTGTTCAGGCTCTGGAGCCGCATCTGCCAAAGATATTCAAGCTTGCAGCTCCTGCCAAGGATCTGGACAAGTGTTTCAAAGTCGTGGTTTTTTCAGCATGTCTTCTACCTGTCCTCATTGCCATGGCCATGGAAATATCATTACCCGTCCTTGTGCCAAATGTCATGGAGAGGGACGAACAAAAGAAAAAAAACGGGTGAAAATTCATATTCCTTCTGGCATTGACAATGGCATGCAGTTAAAAATGAGCGGTTATGGAGATGCCGGATTTGGTGGTGGCGGCGCTGGAGATCTCTTTGTTTTCATTGAAGTAGCGCCTCACGAAACTTTTAAAAGAGAGGGAGACGACGTCTATCTCGATCTTCCCATTACTTTTACAGAAGCTGCTCTGGGCTGCAAAAAAGACATCCCTACCCCTCATGGAGATTCCTGTCGCATTGCGATCTTAGAGGGAACACAATCCCACAAAGTTTTACGCGTCAAGGATAAGGGGTTTCCCAACATTCATGGCCACGGACATGGAGATCTTTTGATCCGTGTTCTTGTAGAAACTCCGGTTAAGCTTTCCATAAAACAGAAAGACCTCTTACGCTCTTTCGGAGAGTTAGAGACCGATTCCAACCATCCCAGAAAAGCTAGTTTTTTTGATACGATCCGCTCGTTTTTCCACTGAATTTTTTAAAAATCTGCGATGCAGTTGCCAAAAAAAGCATGTCATGGGCACACGAAATCAAATCTTTTTTTATTCCTGCATATCTGTTATTTAAGAAAAAAAGGATCTATCTGCTTTCCTTCAGATGGTTGTCAACATAAGAGAAAATATATGCGCAAGGCAGCAACACAAACACCTGATCGCAACTTCCCCCACAAAACAAACATATGGAACCTGGCGCGACCATTCAAAAGAGCCTATGCCGCTATTTTTTTTCTATTCATCATCTCCTCCTGCACAACATCATCACAACCAGACGAAAAAGATGCTGCAGCTGTAGTGAAAGAGGGGTTATCCCTGCCTGGAACAGTAACCGCACAAAAGCTTACAGGAGGGCATAGCGGATCTTATCTATTTCTTGCAACCGATGGAACGGAAAAATATGTCGTTCGGTTCATGAAAAAAGAATCTCAACAAAAATGGCAGCGCGAGATTGACAATTTAAAAATAGCCCATGAGAACGGATATGGACCAAAGATTTATTTTGCAGATCCATCAAAAGGCATCTGTATCATGGAATATCTCGACGGCAAGGGAAAAATTACCTACCAAGATATGCAACAAGACCGATTTTATGTAGCTCTCGCTCAGCTTCTACAGAAGATTCATCGAGGAAAACCTTTTTTGGACCGGAAATTCTACGACCCACTGCAACGAATTGACTATGAAATTCAAAAAAATAAGTTTAAATATAACCTATATATTCCCATCGCAAGAATAGAACAAACGCTCAAAGAAATACGCGAAGCTCTACTACCCTATCGAAAAACTGCTCCCTGTCATAACGATTTGCATTTGAGGAACATTATATTTCTGGAAAATAAATGCAAAGCAATCGATTACGAAGCTGCGGGACCCGGCGATCCCTTTTATGACCTTGCAATGGTAGCAGCAGCAACCAGCTTTTATTCCAGACCTAGCCATGAAGAGCTTTTGTTTGAAAGCTATCTGGAAAGAAAACCTTCGACAAAAGAAAAAGCGATACTCTATCTCATGAAGCAAGTAGTTTTTCTGAAGTGGACTTTTGATGCATTAGATAGAATCACCCCGGAGGGCATACGAGAATATGAACTCATTGAAGTACCCCCCATTAGTGAATTTGCAAAAGACCGACTGGAAGGAAAACTAGACTTGAGTGTCACAGAAAATACCCTGATGGAATTAAAACTGTTGCTGCATGAGATTTTTTCCCATATCGAATCTCCCCAGTTTGCTCATGCTATAGAACTCCTCAATGGTGATTGACCTGGAATGCTCTTTTGAGTTGTTCTCGATGAAAATTCTTAGAAAACAACTCCACGAATTTATTTCTTATTTTTGATTTGGCAATAAAAGATGGTCGAAACAAAGTTCGCAACTTCAACAAATGATTTTCTTGCTCTCTATTGCGTCCTTGAATTTTTTCCCTAAATAGAGAGCAGAGCAAAAACCGATCAGTACCAGACAAGATCCAATGACTCCGCTGAGTATCAAATAATAAGTTCTTCCGGCAACCACACCAAACGTTTTCTGGAAAAAGGAGAGTAACATATTGATGATAGACCCCCCCTCTTTTGCAGTACGCGAGCCAAAAGTTTCAATCCAAGTCAATGCTTTGAAGCGCACTTCCGACGTTGTCGGTATGTAAAGTTGCTTTAAGGAGGGACCATACAAAGCATAATTGATTCCTTTAGAACCCACCATCAAAATGAACAGAAACGAAAGGCTTTCCAATTTTAAAAACCCAAAAAGAGCTGCACCAATAATGACAGGGGTGATCAAAAGAGCAACTCCCGCCCCTAAATAACGGATAATGTTGCTAACTCCTAAAATGAGACAAGCAAAAGAAATCATATTTACACTAGATCCATACAAGCTCAAGTAACGACTCAAAGCAACTCCTGAATATTCTTGTCCTGCTGCAATCTTAAAATTAAAATCGAAAATCGTGATGATCACTTCATACACAAAATTTACAATAAAAAGTCCCATGAGGTAACGATGCCTGAAAATCAACTTTAACCCCTCGAAAAACCCAGGTTCTTGGGGCGTTTCTGGTTTCGTCTCATTTTCTGCTCGAAAGGGAACTAACAGGGCGGCAGGGGTGTTTCGTAAAAAGTAACGCACTGCAGGTATGATCAGGAGCATAAGAATTCCTAAAATCGCCATCGAAAAGGCGTCTGTTGTAAAACCCAAACGATGAGGAAGACTGCCAATCGTATAAGGAAAAATGATTCCACCAAGCTGCCCAAAGACATAAACAAGTGGAAAGCCGCGTTTTGCAGTTGCAGGATCTGTCGAGTCCGAGGCAAATGCCCAAAAAAGCGCAGGGATCAAAGAGCCAAAGCTCTCAACAAAGACATACCAAAAATAGCCTAAAACTTTGGTTCCCCAATAAGCGACCAAAGAACGATCAGAAATTGTTTCAGAGAGAGCTTGTACAAAAAAGATCAAGAGACTCAAAACTAAAATGGTAATCCCATAAAATGCAGGCACAATTACCAAAACCCTCTCTTTTGCAAACATTCCCAGCAATTTTGTGTAGACCATCACAATGGGAACCATAAATAAAACAGATGCGGTTTTTACGTAGGGCAGTTCCATAGAGCTACACAACGAGATAAAGACAGCATCCTTTAGAGGTGCTCGCAAAGTCCAATAGACACCGATGATTAGAAAAAAAATGATGCCCATACGGAGAAATTTCTTAAATTCTTCTGTTTCGAAATTGCCGAAGTTAAAACGGCATACCCACTGAAGCACTTCCAATGATCTAGAGAAAAAACCTATATTTTTCCTAACTTTCATAAAGATCTGCCAAGAATTAAGGTGAAAAACAGAAGATTAGTCATTATGACTCAAGTTTTTCGCGCAATATTTTTTACAACAAAAACATTCCTTAAAGCAAGAAAAAATTATCGTTAATTCCAAAATAATTTGTCTTTTCATCGAGTCCTCTGGGAAAAATGTTCTTTTTCATCAGTTGTTGATGTAAAATTCAGTTGTCCCCTTTTGGGGTAGCACTGTACAAATTCCTCATTATCGAATAGCCGAATTGTAAAATGGCACCAATAACGCTGCGGACGTGGGTTTTTTGTACAAACTTCCACCATATCAAAAGCCCACTTCCTCTTGTGAAACCTGCAAAGATTCTTGTCGTTAAAAACGAAAAGATTATCTTGAGGCTTTTGCAACTTTTTCTCATCAGAAACATGATCGGACATGAGAAATCCTGTCATTAAATAAAAAAACAACTTTACATTTCTCAAAGAATTTTAACAAGAAATTTATTCTACACATGCAATCCATTGACAAAATTTCTTCTCCAAATTGCATCGAAAATGCAGAGTTTCTTTTGTAAGAGAAAAATAGCATACTTGCTCTAGTTAACGCGAGTTTTGGATAAGGCACTCATGAAAAAGGGCTATCTTTCAGCGATTTAACAACCAAAATTGGGAAAATGAGGGCGCCTTCGACCTCTATTTTCCCAATTTTGGTTGTTAAATCATCTGAAATATCTGCCTTTTTCATAGAGCGGCATACCCCAAACTCGCGTTAGTTATACACAAAGAACTTGGAAAATCGGTTTCTGGAGCACGCCAAAAACTCGGGGATCGTAAACTACCCCATATTTCATTAATATTGGGCAGTTTGCGATCTTCCAAGTTCTTTGTGTATATCTTCTGGTTCTATTCTAAAAACCCTGCTGAGCCCTACCTTGTTTTTTAAGGGGCTGTGTTTTTTCTCCGATTATTTGGATTCTTTCGCCCAATTGTTGGAGAGTTTCTTTTGTAGGAGAAAACTTACATGCTCGTTCTAAATCTTGAATGAATTCAGATATCCATACAAACAGGTCCGGTTGAAATTTTATTTCTAAGCTCTCAACCTGGCGAATGAGGCTGCCCATAAGAGGGCTCGCTGGAGACTCTCGGCAGCTTATTAAAAAAGTTTTAATGAAGACATCCTGGTCCTTGAGCGGCGTTGTCGTCATATACTCTTACTCCTTTTTGGTAACAAAGGCTAGGGTTGGCTGTGTTGAAAACTAGAGAATCATTGAGAAAAATTCCCCAATCAAAAAGGAAGTCTTATTTTGCTTGTGGATCTTAAAAGCATGCAAACATAACCCCTAAAAGACGAAAACAAAGAGGATTCCCACTTGAATCCTCTCTGATCAGTTTGGAGACTCTCTTTCCCTTAAAAACTATAGATCGCAGAGAGGCTAATGAAGTGTGAAGAATTCTCTGCAACGAAAAGAGTGCTAAACATGGGCCAAAAAGCACGAAACCTTTGATAACCCGTAAAGACATAATCAGCGCCTAATCCAAAATGTTTTGTCAGGCCGTAATTCAATCCAGCGCCAATACGCCCTCCTGCTTTCGTCTTATCGGCATCGAAACCAAAGGGACTCGCGGCGCTGTTGACAAACTGGTGGAGTTTAATATTGGCAACAGAAATTCCTCCACGCAAATACACTACGAAACAATCAAATGGGCGATAGCCAAGTAGAATATCTCCCGTCACATACTCTTGAATAGAGATTCGGTCCACAAATGTGAAAGGAACGAACGTGACCCCAGGACGAGAAATTTTTTTCGATCTTTTTGGAAAATTGGTACCCAGTTCACCGGCGATATAAAGCGAGCAGTGAGTTGTGTAACCATATCCCAAAAACGCGCTGCCCAATAGTTGATTATGCTCTTTTTTTCTCTTGACGGAGATCTGAGTAGAAGTGTCTTTCACTTTTAGTTCATAATGGTTGATGGAATCTACCAATCCCAAACCGAGATAAAAATTTTCTCTAACATTTGCCTCGGCACCTTGAGCCATCAATTGGAAAAAAAACAGGATAAAAAAGACCTTTAGCTTGCTGAAAATATTCATTTTTTCCTCGTTGTTAAAAATTAAATTTATTCAAAAAATATGCTAAGTGTCAAGAAAAGAAAGCGCACAATATCTAAAAATTTTTCCCAAACTTGCATGGCTTCGTTGAGAAAAAGTCGATATATCCAACAACTCCTAAAAGGTCCTTTTTTCTATTGGCTGGCTAAGACTTTTTTCCAAATTGACTCCAAGGCCCAAGAGGTAGTCATTTGTAAGTTTTCCACCTTACCTTTGGCGTTCAGACGAAAATTCACAAATGGTTTATTCATAAAAAGTGGAAAAGAAACGCTGGGATCAAATCGAAAAGCATCAAAATGCCAATGCATCAATGGACAGTGAAAAGCTAAAAGATCTATCACCAATTCGCCATTTTGCAAAAAGATCGTCGCATCACCATACTCATCATTATGAAATGTCCCCACATATTCCTCTAACGGCAATGAAGGCTGCGTATTGGCAACACGTTCGTTTTCTGTATTTTTTTCATCCAACGCCGCCTTTTCTTCAAAATCAGAAAACTCCTTTCCGATCTTCTCATTCCAGTTTTTTTGAGGAAGACATAAGTAGATATCAAAAAGATGGTTCTTAATCGAGTAGGGCAACCCATTTAACAATCGATTGGTCAAAATGACCATACCAAAATTTTTCTCTGGAATCATGACCACAAGACTTCCCATTCCATCCACACACCCGGCATGCTCCACAATCTTATTGCCCAGATACTCATAAATACGCCACCCAAAACCATATGTAAAAAAGTCAGTTTCCATTGGATAAAGACCTTTGGTCCAAGGCTCACTGGCAAAAATTTGCGGAGAAAACATCTGCTCTATGCTATGAGCATTTAAAATATGAGTGCCCTTATAAATCCCTTTTTGCAATAACATTTGCACCCACTTTGCCATATCGCTCGCAGTGGAATTAATTGCTGCAGCGGGCGCTATATTCTCAACATTTGCCCATGAGACAACTCTTATTTCTCCTTGAATTTTTTGATGAGGAGAAGCCACATTTTCAGATTCATTTAAAGAGCGCACCGTTGTGCCGCTTCTTGTCATTTCGAGAGGAAGGAAAAACCGCTGCTGAATGAACCCATCCCAACTTTGGGATGTCAAAATAGGAATCAACTCTCCTGCAACCAAATACATTAAGTTGTTATATCCATATTCCGAGCGAAAACTGCGTGCAAAAGCCACATGTTTTAATCTGCTGATGATCTCTTTTCGGTCAAAAGAACCTCCATACCAGAGAAGATCGGCCCTCTCTAATCCAGAACGATGTAACAGTAAATCTTTAATTGTGATTTCTTGAGTTACGTAAGGATCGGAGAGACGAAAACTCTTTAAGTGTGAGAGAACAGCATCATCAAAGGAGAGTTTTTTTTCATCAGCGAGAATGGAAAGAGCCGCCGCAGTAAAAGCCTTGGTGCAAGAGCCAATGGAGAAAATTGTGTTTTCATCCACCACTTCTTTAGTTTTCACTTTGCGTACACCATACCCTTTGATAAAACAGATTTTTCCGTCATTTACAATAGCAATAGCCACCCCCGGCACATCTAAAGAAGCCATGCCCTTTTCAATATAGGAATCAAGCGCACTTTCGCTAAAGAGAAACTCTTCGGAACAAAGCGAGGAGCAAAAAACACATAACAAAAAACTTAGAAAGAATCCACAGAGTTTCATAACCCCTCCGCAAGAATGTTCAACTGTCTACCAAAATAAATTTGGAAGCCATCTTAACCACATCAAGAAATTTTTGCCAAAGATCGTTAAAAAAACTTATGCCAAGACATGGGCACTCAAGAATTGTAAGTATTGCAAAATAACATGCTCGGAACTGGAGTCCGGGCTTCCCGCCGGTTCGAAGCTGCCGCTTCTTGCAAGCGGAGGCTTCTCACTTCTCCTCCAGCCGAAAGCCAAATGATTGGCTTTCTTCCTCGCAAATATGCTCGGAACTGGAGTCGAACCAGCACGGACCTTTCGGCCCAGAGGATTTTAAGTCCTCTGTGTCTACCATTCCACCACCCGAGCACTCAATCAGTCGTTTAGATTCTGATCAAAAGATGGAAACTCTTCCTCGCTCTCTTTTTTTTCTTCCGCTTTCTGCATCTCGCCTTCCGCTAGAGTTACTTCGGATGAGGGAAACAATTCTTCGTCAATGGCTCCCTTAATCCGCGCTAGCTTCTCTTTGATCAGCGTACTCGGCGGCGGTATCAACTTCCGCATCACTTGAGGGGGAGCTTCTCCCTCCTTCTTCTCTTCAGAAACCTCTGCTGGAGCGGCCTCTTGTACAGGAGCTGCTTCCGGGACAGATGCCTGAGGGGTATAAGATTCGCGCATCTGGTGCCCCCCTTTTCTGCGATAGCGTTTGCGATCTCGCTTCTTCTCTTGATAGGAAGGAGGTGGCGTACTTTGTGAAGGGGCTGTTTCTTCAGGTTGAAGAATCGTCTTTTCTTCCGATACCTCCCGATTTACTTCTTTTCCCCCACCAATCTTGATCGTCTTTTCAAAACCTACTCCTTTTAAAACCATGCGCGCTTCTTTAACCTCAACAACTTCATAATCGCTCACTGGCAAAAGAAAGGGTTTGGATTTTTCAAGAGAACGAAAAAAATGAGCTCTGCCAAAAGATACTACTTCAACTGCCTCGACAAGAAACTCTTCTTGTCCAAAGCCTTTGCTGCTATGCACGGAAAGTTTATTTCCTTCTTTAGGTGTAATCACCGTTTCTATAATAGGCTCACGGGTAAAATTCACATCTACTCCTTTGAAGCCATATATTCTGCTAAATCAACGACTCGATTGGAATAGCCAAATTCATTGTCATACCAAGCAATCAGCTTGTAAAAACGAGAATTCAAAGCAATACCGGCCCGTTTGTCGAAAATGCAGGAATAGGGGCTTCCGATAAAATCAGAAGAGACAACCTCTTCATCACAATAATCAATAATCCCTTTCATCTCTCCCATCGAGGCCTCTTTCATTACACGCGCAATCTCTTCGTAACTCGTCTCTTTTGTAACTTTTACCGTGAGATCAACCGCAGAAACATCAATGGTGGGCACGCGAAAGGCCATGCCCGTTAACTTGCCTTCTACTTCAGGTATGCACTTGGCCACAGCTTTCGCAGCACCTGTAGAAGAAGGAATAATATTAAATCCTGCCGCACGACCTCCCCTCCAATCTTTATGGGAAGGGCCATCTACTGTAGGCTGACTGGCCGTAACCGAATGTACGGTCGTCATCAGCCCCTCTTCTATACCAAAATGGTCTAAGATCACCTTGGCAAGAGGCGCTAGACAGTTTGTAGTGCAGGATGCATTGCTAACAATTAGATCGGTTTTTGGTTCAAACTTTTTGTGGTTGACTCCCATGACAAAAATAGGCATCGGATCTTTCGGAGGCGCCGTCAAAATCACCCTTCGTGCTCCCGCAAGCAGGTGCTTTTTTGCATCTTCCATTTTGGTAAAACGACCCGTAGATTCGATCACGTAATCAACACCAAGATCTCTCCAGGGAAGAAGAGTCGGATCCTTTTCAGCAAAGACTTGCGTCTTTTTTCCATCCACAACAATAGTTGAGGAAGATACTTCTATTTTTCCAGGAAATCTCCCATGAACTGTATCATACTTAAGAAGGTATGCCAGATTATCTGCAGGGACAAGGTCATTTACCGCTACAACTTCAAAATTTTTTCTTGCATGAGCTGCACGATAGACTAGCCGGCCAATGCGGCCAAACCCATTAATTGCTATCTTAAGACGTCGCATTTTTTCCCCCTTTTTTCAAACCTAACCCATATTAATCAAGAAAACACTTGAATGTAAAGTCTTAGGACCTGTCCTTAGGAATTATCAAATACGTCTCAAAGAAATTATCTATTCCTGCAAATACTCAATGAAGCACTTTGGAGACTGGTCGCCAACAGAATAACCTGTTTTCACAATCCTTGTATACCCACCTTTGCGTGATTGAAACCTCTCGCGAAGCTCTCCAAAAAGCTTGTTCACCACAAGGCGATCTCCATTGTAAGAAGAAAAATCTCCCTGTTTTGCCTGTTTCATTTCTTTTGGAGTCAGAGGATTAAAGCGAACCATCATACGGCCTATCGCCAGCCTGCGGCTTGCCAAAGTGTTTTTCTTCGCCAGAGTAATCAGTTTGTCTGCATGGCGTCTTAACTCTTTGGCTTTTGTAATCGTCGTCTCAATACGCCCATGCTCTACAAGAGATTTGAGCATGTTAGCAATCAAACATCGATTATGTGATCCCGTACGTCCAATTTTAAATGTATGCTTTGCGTGTCTCATTTCTCTTCAGTTCCTGCGTTTTTTTCTAGATAATTCTTAATTATTTCCTTGATGTTATCTTTGGAGATGCCATATTTGCTAAGGTCCATACCAAGACTCAAGCCCATTTCATCTAATTTCTGATTGATCTCCGTCAGCGATTTTTTTCCAAAATTGCGAAACTTCAACATTTCAGATTCTGGCATCACAACAAGCTCCCCAATTGTTTCGATGCTGGCACTTTCAAGGCAGTTGGTCGATCGAACGGAAAGCTCAATCTCTCCAATTCTCAAGCTAAGCTTTTTCATCATCTCATCGCGTTCTTTATTAGCCTCTACTTCTCCCTTATCAAAGGTAAGTTCATGCGTCTTGAGATATGCAAACACTTGAAAATGCTGAATGCCGATCTGCGTTGCAAAAGTAAGGGCTTCCTGAGGCGTGATGCGGCCATCGGTTGTTACTTCCAATATTAGACGATCGTAATTGATGTTTTGTCCTACACGTGTGTTTTCAACAAAGTAGTTCACTAAGCGAACAGGAGAAAAACAGGCGTCGATTACAATCTCATCTATCATTTTTTCGAAGCTCGTATTACTTTCGGAAGGGAGATACCCTTTCCCAATCCCCACACGAACGTCTAACTGCTTTTTAAAGGGTTTTGTCACGGTGAAAATGGGATGATCGGGATTCATGATTTCATAGGGAGACGAGGGACCCATTAATTCTTTTAGTGTCACTATATGGGTGCCTTTGCCCGCATTGAGATCTTCTTGCGTCACTTCCAATGTATGCGTGATCAACTTGGGCTTTCGGGACCTATCTTCCTCATCGCTTGGTAAATAGCGCAAAAGAGCTCCCTTGATATTCAAAACCACATGGGTCATATCCTCCACAATGCCTTCTACAGCCAAATATTCGTGAGGAACACCCTCAAAACGTATCCCAACGATGGCAGGAGCTTCCAAGGCTGACAACAATATGCGTCGCAGCGCATTTCCAACCGTATGTCCAAACCCGCCTTCAAAAGGCTCTGCAATAAATCGACAGTATGTGGGCAATCGACTCGCCGATTCATCAATCAGAATTTTTTCCGGCATCTCAAACTTGCCATATTTTACAGCCATTGTTCTTTCTCCCTTAATAAGTAAATCTTATACCCGTCTTCGCTTTCGAGCTCTACAGCCATTGTGAGGAACTGGAGTGGTATCACGTATCGAAAGAATCGTAAGTCCAGAGCTCTGTAAACCACGTACTGCTGATTCTCGACCAGCTCCTGGCCCATTGAGGTTCACTTCGCACTCTTTCATGCCAGAGGCCATCGCTTCTTTTGCTGCATTTTGCGCCGCTACAGTGGCTGCAAATGCAGAAGACTTGCGAGAACCAGAAAAATTAGATTTTCCAGCAGAAGACCAGGAGATCACATTTCCCGAAGGATCGGTGATCGTCACAATTGTATTGTTGAACGTAGCTTTTACATGAGCCACGCCCATCGGAACGGTGCGCGCTGTTTTTTTGCGTGCGCGAATTTTGGGCTTCTTTTGAGCTTCTCCACCTTCCGCTGCTGTCTGTGCTGTTTTGCCTTGTTGCTGTTTTGCCACTGCAAATCTCCTTCAATTATCCCTTAGCTATTTGAATTTTCTTGTTCGCAACCGTCTTTCTCTTGCCCTTGCGGGTTCTTGCATTCGATCGCGTTCTTTGTCCACGTACGGGCAGTCCCAAACGATGGCGCATTCCGCGATAGCTATGAATGCTTACGAGACGCTTGATATTGTTTTGAATCTGGCGCCGCAAATCTCCTTCCACCGCATAATCTTGTTGAAGTAGAGCTGCAATTTTCGCTATATCTTCTTCGGTCAAATTTTTTGCTTTCATGTTCCGATCGAGGCCCACTCTTTCAAGAATTTTTTTCGAAAGCTTTCTTCCAATCCCATAAATATAGGTCAGACTCACCTCGAGTCTCTTATTCTCTGGAATATCAATTCCAATTATTCTTGGCATGTCCCATATCCTCTTTTTCTTTAACGACCAGCTCTTTTCATGAAACCTTCATAACGTTTCATGAGCAGGTGCGATTCAATTTGTTTCGATGTATCGAGTATGACTCCCACTAAAATCAATAACGATGTTCCGCCAAAAAAGTGGCTGATGCGGTTATCCACCCCTAATAGGTGTGAAACTAGTGCAGGTAGTATAGCAATAAGTGCTAAAAAAACTCCACCAAGAAGAGTAATTCGATTCATCGTAGATTCTAAAAATTCCTGAGTAGGTCTGCCTTGCCGAATTCCGGGGATAAATGCTCCATTTTTCTTCATGTCAGAAGCAATCTGCTCTGGGTGGAACTGGGTCGCCGTCCAAAAGTAAGTAAAAAATAGAATAAGAAAGACGTAGAGACTCAAATAGCCCCAGCTTCCTGGAGATAAAAAACTAGAAAGCCGCATGAGCCACCCTTGTCCGAGAAGCTGCCCAATCGTTGCAGGAAACATGAGAAGAGAAGAGGCGAAAATGACCGGAATCACTCCTGCATAGTTGATTTTGAGAGGAATATAGGAAGATCCTCCTTGCATTTCACGAGGTCCCACCATACGGCGGGCATATTGCAAAGGAATTTTTCTTTGTCCCTGAATGACTAAAATCGTCCCTACAATGATCAGAACAAAGACCAGACATAAAATTATTAGCGAAGAAAAGGTCATCTGTCCAGCTTCTTGCGATTCGAGGTTGAGCTGCTTGATAATCGAACCAATCGTTCCAGGAAGAGAAGATAGAATGCCTACAGTAATGATGAGACTCGTTCCATTGCCAATGCCTTTTTGGGTAATCTGCTCCCCCAGCCACATCAAAAAGAGAGTTCCCGCAGTCATCGTAAGCATGACCGTAATGTAGAAAAGCCAAGGGACTCCTAAAATACGCACCTGGTCCATATGGCTAACGATAATTCCGGATGTTGCTGCATTAATGCCCAGCGCATATTTTGCAAAAATCCCCGCTTGAAAAATGGATAGGACCATCGTTCCTACCCGCGTCCATTTCGAAAGCTTCTTTCTTCCCAAATCCTGATTTTCTTTGATCTCCCGTTGAAAAGAGGGCATGAGAGCAACGACCAGCTGCATGATAATCGAAGCAGAGATGTAGGGCATGATTCCAAGAGCAAACACGGTCATATGCGCAAACGCACCACCAGAGAAAATGTCCATCAGCTGAAACAGGTTTTGCGATCCTCGAGTCGCATTGCGGAACAAGAGCACCGCAATGTCGGCGTTAATTCCCGGAACGGGAATGAATGTTCCCAAACGACAGACAGTAAGAAGCATCAAAGTGAAGAAAATCTTCGTCTTCAGCTCGGGAATGGAAAAAATTCTTCGCAAAGTTTCAATCATGTTGTGATAACTTTATATGAAATTTTTGCATCTTCAAGTTTTTTGATCGCTGCTTGTGAAAAGCTATCTGCTTCTATGATCACCTTCTTTTCAATCTTTCCCTTCGAGAGGATTTTGATCGATCCCCCTTGTTTGAGAAAGGCGCGAGATATAAATCCTTTGTCATGCAACGTCTGTCTATTCACAACCTCTCCATCGTTAAAGAAACGATTGAGGCTTTCTAAATTCAAAATAAAAGTAGGTGTCTCAAAACGGCCTCGAGTAAACCCGCGGCAAGGCAGTTTCCAATAGAGGCGCATCTGTCCGCCCTCGTATCCATACATGCGTTTCCAGCCTCGGCGCGAACCTTCTCCTTTATGGCCACGGCAGCAGGTTTTTCCCCGCTTCGAGCCCACACCTCTTCCGACTCTTTGCACATTGATTGTGCGGCGATGTGTATTTTTTAAATTGGATAGTTGTGTCATCTGGCCAAACCTCTTTCTTCCAGGCATTTTTTCTTATTCTTCAAACTCTTCAACCCCTTGACCACAGCACGCACCTGATTGAGAGGATTGCTGGATCCCTGGCTCTTCGCCACGACATCCTTCACACCGGCAAGTTCAAGCACTGCACGCACTTTGGATCCTGCTACAATGCCAGTTCCCTCTTTCGCAGGCTTCAGCATTAAGATTGCCCCATCCCAGCGAATGCGTACTTCGTGAGGGATCGTTGTTCCCTCCATTTCGAAAGTAAACACATTTTTTCTTGCAGCATCGGTTCCTTTACGAATGGCATCAGAGACTTCATTTGCTTTTGCAAAACCATAGCCTACTTTGCCCTTTCCATCGCCTACAAGGATAAGCGCAGAAAAGCTAAATTTTCGTCCGCCTTTCACTACTTTTGCCGTGCGGTTGATATAGAGAACTTTTTCTTCCCATTCTGAGTTTTTCCCTTCCGACTCTTTTCGCATTTCTCTTTCTCTTGCCATTTTTTGTCCTCAGTTAAAATTGTAATCCAGCTTCTCGAGCCGCCTTCGCAAGCTCAGCAATCAAGCCATGATATTTGAACCTACCTCGGTCAAAAATCACTCGTTGAATCTCTTTTGTTTTGGCCATTAATGCCAAATTTTTCCCGATCTCGCGAGCCGCAGCCTTGGATTTTCTATTGAATTCGGTCTTTTGTAACTGTTTGGAAAGAGTTCCAAGTCCAGCGATCGTGACTCCATTTTCATCATCGATGAGCTGTGCATAGAGATGGCAATTGCTCTTATGGACGGAAAGACGTGGAACAAGAGAGGTCCCCCTTACTTTTTTTCTGACGCGAAAAGCACGTCTTTTTCTTGAAATTTCTCTTTTCTTAAGACTGTTATCCATCGTTATGCCGGTCCTTTTGCTGCTGCTGCAGCTTTTCCTGCCTTTTTACGCACATATTCGTCTTTGTATCGGATGCCCTTGCCTTTATAAGGTTCGGGTTTTTTCATCGCGCGCACATTGGCAGCAAATTGTCCTACAACCTGTTTATCCGCACCTGAGATAATAATCTCATTCGTTTTGCTATCCACTTCTACTTTGACTTCCTTAGGAATAGGAAGAGAGGTAGGATGAGAAAAGCCTACTTTCAAATCCAAGTTGCTTCCCATCACCTGGGCACGAAAACCTACCCCTACCAAAGAAAGCCTTTTTTCATATCCCTCTACTACACCCTTCACCATGTTATTCATCAGGGCGCGATAGAGTCCGTGAAACTTACCAATTCCTTCTACTTGTTCATCAGCTTCGAGGATCAGTTGTCCTTCCTGAAGCTTTGCCGAAAGGCCCTGCATGAGCTTTCGGTTCAATGTTCCCTTGGAGCCTTTGATCATCACTAGATCGCCCTTTACTTCCACGGTTACGCCTTTGGGAATTTCAATCGGAGTCTTACCAATTCTTGACATGCAATACCTTCCTTACCAAACCAAACAGAGAATTTCTCCGCCTATTTGCAATTTTCGAGCTGTTTCTCCCGCCATGACGCCCTGCGAGGTCGAAAGGATGGAGAGTCCAATGCCTCCAAACACGTGAGGAATGTCTTCACAACCCACATGCTTTCTCAACCCGGGAGTAGAGCATCTTTTATGCCCACGGATCACATGTTCTCGCTGGGGAGTATATTTTAAAAGAATGCGTACCATTTTCTTCGCATCATTCACATAGAAATTTTCAATGAAGCCAAATTCTTTCAGAAGCTGGATGATACTCATTTTCATCCGGCTTATGTGCACATCTACAAAGCGATGTTGTGCACTTCCTGCATTTCGAATGTTCACTAGCAGTTCTGCAATAGGATCGTTAAACGCCATAATGTTTCCTTTAGTTTATGAAGGGCTCTTTTCTTCTTTGAAGGGAAATCCAAGTTGCTCCAAAAGCTCAATGCAGTCCTCTTCTTGTTGAGCCGTTGTAACAAAAGTGATATTCATGCCCTGGGTTTTTTTCACCTCATCTAAATTGATCTCTGGAAAAGCCTGTTGATCTTCCAATCCAATCGACAGGTTGCCCATTCCATCTCCTTTCTGAGGAAATCCTCGAAAGTCACGGATACGCGGACATACAATATTACAAAAACGATCAAAAAAGTCATACATTCTCTTGCCGCGTAGAGTCACTTTCAAGCCAATGGGCTGTCCCTCGCGCAACTTAAAATTAGAAATTGCCTTTTTTGCTTTCGTTACCACGGGTTTTTGGCCGGAAAGAAGCATAAGCTCATTTGTTACGGCTTGTAGAATACTCTTATCTTTTGCTGCTTCGGCGATCCCCATATGGATGACAATCTTCTTCAACACGGGAAGCTGCATGACGTTGCGATCTTTATGCTTATTCTTCAGTGCTGGAAGAATTTCTTCTTGAAATTTCTTAAATAACCTAGACATCGGCTTCCCTATGCAATTGGTTGGTGGAGTGAGCGAAAAAGAACCTCTTTGCCATTGTCCAAATAGACAAGCTCTTTTTCTCCCTTCTCGTTTCTTTTTACCTTAATTTTCAGTCTTTTTCCTGCGTCGTCGCAGAGCTGGACGTTGGAAATGTGGATGGGCTCTTCAATATCCAAAATCTGCGCAGATTGGGTCTTTTGCGTTCGCTTCAGATGCTTTTTTCGCAAGTTGATTCCCTGCAAAAGAAGTCTGTCTTTCGTTCGCGACAACACCTTTGCTTTTTTACCCTTTTCATTTCCCGCAATCACCATCACGAGATCATTCTTTCTAATCCATTTATTACTCATTGCTCTACACTCCTAAATGACTTCCGGGGCCAACGAACATATTTTGATAAAGCCAGCTTCTCGCACTTCTTTGGGAACAGGTCCAAAAATCCTCGAACCGATCGGCTCTTTTTTATCGTCAATAATTACGCAGCTATTGTCGTAAAATCGAATCTTAGATCCGTCTTTTCTCTTGATCGCTTTTGTGGTGCGCACAACCACGGCATGCACCACCTGTCCTTTCTTTATGGTGCCTGTGGGATCGGCATCTTTCACCGACACAATGATGATTTGGCCTACTTGTGCATAGCGTTTTTTCGAACCTCCCAAGACTCGAAAACAGCGAACCTTTCGCGCTCCTGTATTATCTGCCACATCAAGATTTGTCTCTTCCTGAATCATATCTCTCTCTCTTCCGTATCAAGGGTTTTGAATGACTTCCACAACTCTCCATCTCTTGAGTTTGGATAGAGGGCGACATTCTACTATGCGAACTTTCTGTCCAATCTGCAACTGTCCGCTCTCATCATGCGCATAGCATTTTGTTAATGCATGAAGAAGCTTTCCATAACGCGAATGGTGAAAATGGCGCTTCACGTGAACCGTCACAGTCTTTTGCATTTTGTTGGAAGCAACAACTCCTTCCAAAACTTTTCTTTTACCTCGTTCCACTTGCTTTCGCTCCTTGCTCTTTATGCGCTCTTTCCGACAAGATGGTCTTGATCCGAGCGATATTTCTTCTTTTTTCACACATCTGGTGCGACTTTTCCACTTTATGGGAAAGAGCCATCTCATTTTTCAAATCAAAGAGCTCTTTCTCAAGATCAGCAACCATGCTGACCAGCTGCTCATTAGACTCATTTCTCAAATCTTTTGCTTTTGTCATAGCTTATACCCTTTCCAATCTACTGACGAATCGCGAACGAATGGGAATTTTTGCCGATGCAAGACGCAGAGCCTCTTGTGCTTCTTCTTTGGTCACCCCACCCACTTCGAAAAGAATGCGTCCCGGACGAACTACAGCCACCCAAAGACTGGGGGCTCCCTTTCCTTTTCCCATACGAGTTTCCGCAGGCTTTTTGGTAATGGGTTTATCGGGAAAAACCCGAATCCACACCTGTCCTTTGCGGCTAAAACAGCGCGAGATCGCTACCCGACAGGCTTCGATCTGCTGCGCAGTGAGCCATCCTCGGTCCAGTGCCTGCATACCAAAATCGCCAAATGTGACAAAGGTTGCCGCTTTCGAGCGTCCCTTGTATTGTCCCTTTTGTTGTTTTCTAAATTTTGTTCTTACCGGCATTAAGGCCATAATCAGCTCCCCATCGCTTTCGAAGAGAGGATCTCTTCTCCCTTATTGATCCACACTTTGACACCCAGAGAACCATAGGTGGTCTCTGCTCTTCCCGTTCCATAGTCAATATCTGCTCGCAACGTATGTAGAGGAATCGATCCCTCTTTATACCATTCTGTCCGAGCAATCTCAGCACCGCCAATCCTTCCAGATAGCTGCACTTTAATTCCTGCGGCACCAGCATCCATAGTCGTTTGCATTGCTTTTTTCAATACTCTGCGAAAAGGCATCCTGCGCGCAATTTGCTTGGCAATTCCATCAGCAACCAGCTTCGCATCGAGGTCGGGCCTTTTGATTTCTTCTACTTCTACCCAAACATCCATCTTAGTGAGTTGGCTTAGCTCCCCTTTCAGCACATCGATTTCCGTCCCCTTTTTTCCAATCACAAGTCCTGGTCTGGCCGTATGGATCACCACTTCAATTTTTCCACTCATGCGCTTGATGACAATCTTGGAAGCTCCGGCAAGAGCGGTTTTTTTCGATAGATAATCACGAATGAATCGATCCTGTGCCAACAGGTTCCCAAACTCATTTTTGTTCGCATACCAGTTGGAAAGCCATTTCTTTCTCCTAACTAATCGAAAGGCTGTTGGTGATACTTTCTGTCCCATCTCTATTTTTTCTCCTCTTGATTCGATAGCACTACGGTAAAATGACTTGTTCTCTTCAAGAAAGGCATCTGCCCTCCTTTACTTTTAGATTTGGCTCTTTTAAAGCTAGGGCCACCATCTACGAGAACCTCGTGCACACGCAAATCTTCTCTTTTTGCTTCCAGTTGCGTTTCTGCATTGGATATAGCGCTTTGTAAAGTTTTTAGAAGGAGTCTCCCTCCTTTGAGTCGGCAGTAGAGTAATTGCGTTTGCGCCTCTTCTGCTGATTTTCCCCGAATGAGCTGAGCGGCAAGTCGCGCTTTGCGCGGACTGATTCTAACAAATCTGGTGATAGCTTTTGCAAATTGCATGAGTTCCTCTCAACTACTGTGCTGCTGCAGGAGCAGGTGTTTCCGTAACTTTCTTTATGGGGTGGCCTTTAAAAGTTCTCGTGGGAGAAAACTCTCCTAACCTATGCCCCACCATGTTCTCTGAGACAAAAACGCTTAAAAATTTCTTTCCGTTATGCACTTCAAAAGTGTGTCCCACCATTTCGGGCACAACCATGGAACGTCTCGACCAAGTTTTTATCGGCCGTTTCTTTCCCTCTTTATTCTGCTTTTCTATTTTCTCCATCAGATGATGGTCAACAAAAGGACCTTTTCTCAATGATCTTCCCATGACGATTACCTACTTCGCTTCTTGACAATGGATTTATTCGACTTCTTCTTAGACCGCGTACGATATCCCTTCGCACAAAGACCCCAAGGGCTTTGTGGATGGTTTCCTTTGCTACGTCCCTCTCCACCACCATGTGGATGGTCTACGGGGTTCATCGCAACTCCTCGAACCGTGGGGCGAATGCCTCGCCAGCGGCGACGTCCTGCTTTTCCCTCAACACGCAAGTTGTGCTCCACATTCGATACAATTCCAAAAGTTGCCTTGCACTCTTCGGAAATCAAGCGTACTTCGCCCGATGGCATGCGAATCGATGCATAGCCATTGCTGCGTCCCAAAAGCTGGGCGGAAAGGCCCGCAGAACGAACCAACTTTCCTCCCCTTTCTGGGTAGAGTTCAATATTGTGGATCACAGACCCGATCGGCATATTTTTCAGCCGCATGGCACACCCTATGTTAAAAGGAGGCTCTTCGCTTGCTTGCACCATATCGCCAATTTTCAACCCTTGCGGCGCTAGAATATAACTCTTTTCCCCATCTGCATAATATAAAAGGGCAAGGAAAGCTGTTCGGTTAGGGTCATATTCAATTCCAGCTACCTTGGCCGGAATATTTTCTTTTGCTCTGACAAAATCGACGATGCGATATTTTCTCTTCTGTCCTCCACCGCGATGGCGGCAGGTAATATGCCCATGATGATTGCGACCACTCGTTCTTTTTTTTGCAGAAAAAAGAGATTTGGGAGCTTTTTTTTTGCTGGGAGCTAGAGCATCCGTGCTTGGTAGAACCAGTGTGCGCAGACTAGGAGTAATCGGCCGAAATTTCTTTGTCATATGATCTTATCCTTGTTCATCTAAAGTTTCGCCAGCGCCAAGAGAAACAATAGCTTTTTTAAAGCCGCATGTGCGCCCGAGGCGCCCACGCACTCGTTTCCACTTGGGTTTTACTACAATCGTATTGACTGCTGTCACGTGGATGTTTTTGTTGGCATAAATCTTTTCCACAGCAGCGGCAATTTCCTGTTTGTTTGCCTTTTTATCGACAAGAAAAACAACTTTTGGCGTCTTGCATTTTTTCAGAGAAGGGTTACTTTCTGCTTTGTGCAAGCCTGCAAGCACATTGGTCTTTTCCGTCATGTAACGCGATTTGATGATGTCGTAAGGATTCTTCTTCATTTGCCTTTCTCCTGCTTGATGAGTAGATCTAGCATCTCTTTCTCGGCATCTTCTAACAAAATGAGGTATGGATAGCATGCCAAGTCGTAGCCACTGATATTGGTCAAATAGGAAAACTCGGTTTTAGGAATATTTCCCTGAAAACGTCTCCACTCTTCGCTCTTTTCTTTAGCGGAAAGAGATCCAAGAATGAGCACCTTTTTTTCGTTTAGTCCCACAGCTCTCAAAAATTGGGCCACTTCTTTTGTCTTATGAACTTGCCCTAACTTCAGAGAAAGAATCTGCAAGTGGTTTTCCTGGATTTTTTCAATGAACAAATGCCGAATAGCAGCTTGACGTTCTTTTTTATTGATCCGCTGGTGCTGATCAAATTTTGGTCTGGGACCACCTACCCTGCCGCCACCTTTATACTGAGCAGCACCCAAATATCCCTGTCTTGACCTTCCCATCCCTTTTTGTGGATGAGGCTTTTGTCCGCTATGATTTACTTCGCTACGTGTCTTCGTATTGGCAGACCATTGACGTGAATTATTTCGAATAGCAACGATATAATCCTTGATCATTTGCGGATTTGCGTCCGACTGTAGATCTTCATCCCGAACCTGGAGACTTCCTATTTCTTTTCCAGTAATATCAAATTTCTTGAGAGTTGCCACTATGCACTCCTAACGTTTTTTTTCTATCTTCATTTTTTTTGCTTTCTTTGCCTTGCCGATATAAACAGTGCATCCGATACATCCAGGAACAGCGCCTTTTAAAACAATGAGCTGTTTTTCCGCATTGACAAAAAGAATTTCCAGTCCTTGCACTGTTTTCCAATCTCCGCCCATACGGCTAGCTCTTGGGGCTCCGGGAAAGCAACGTCCAGGAGTTGTGCGCATGCCCGTCGATCCTGCATGACGATGGAATCCCGATCCATGAGAAGCGGGACCTCCTGCCATGTTGTGGAGTTTCATCACTCCCTGAAATCCCTTTCCTTTTGAGCGCGAAGTCACATCGACATGCTCTCCCTGGACAAAATAGTTAGCTTCAATTTTTTGTCCTATCTGAAAAGCTTCGTTTTCCTGCGTTCTCGATTCCAAGAGAAAGCGGCAGCAAGGAACGCCCGCTTTCTGGAAATGTCCCTTTAAGGGCTTGGTTGCTCTCTTGTCCAAAAATGCGCCCAGTTGAATAGCGCTATATCCATCTGTCTCTTTCTTTTTGATCTGTGTCACCACGTTAGGCTCTGCCAAAATAATGGTACAAGCGATCGCTTTTCCGCTTGCGTCAAACACCTGTGACATTCCCTTCTTTTTTCCAATCAATTTCAGCGACATATTCATTCCTTTTCCAAGGTCTTTTTCTTCCTAATTTTCAAGAGAAAAACCTTTTTTTTCTGCGTTTGCTTTGGGCTGTTTTTTTTGCCGAAAGTATTATGCTTTAATAGACAATGAAAGGAGAGTATCAAAACATTTCATTTCTCTCAACAACATTTGGTAAAATTTTCCCATCCCATCTGCTCTTGAGTCTCACAAAAGGAGTTTTTCAAAAAATGTTTATAAATCGTGCAATCATCTGTTGCGCTCTCTTTTTTCGCCTTTTTGCACTGAAGAAACGAGATCTTCTTTTTTGGGAATAAAAAACGCTCTTTGCTCGGCGATTGTGCCTTTTTTATAGAGTTTTTTCCAAAGAATTGCGTCTTCCGTCGGCTGTGCCATCTCGATGAGCTTTTCGATCCGAAAGCCTTTTTTCACCAAAAATACCCCTGCATTTTCCACAGCTCCTTCGATAGAAATGGCAAGTTTCTCTTTTGGCAAAACAATGTTTTTCTGAAAAAAGCGATCTAAGCTCCAACTCGACTCCGAAACGCTCCAAGAAAAAATAACGCAGCTGCTGATCGCTCCTACAAAAAAGAAGAGAAGAACCCACTCCGCATAGCGAGAAACAAACTCCTCCACAACGAGTCCAAAAGCTCCCCTTTTTCTTTTTTTAGAAAAAAGGGCTTTTTTCCTACCGATTATTTCCATAAACGCTACCTTCGAAAATCCATGAGAACTGTCAGCAACAAACACTTTCGAGAAAAATCTACAACGAATGCAAAAAAAAAGCTCTCAAAAGAATTTTGAGAGCTTTTGAACAAAGCGATAAAAAGCTGTGTTTTTAATTAGTGTGTCCCCCTATAACCACTCCTCTACTACTAATAGTGGTTCTCCAGCTGCTGGTCGGCGTTCTCTTGCGGATTGTCTTTGTAGATAATGAATATCGCCAGGATTCTCGAGCGCTTTTGGTCTTCTTGTATTTTCAATGTCTTTAATTTTCTCATCATAAACAGCATCGACAATCACCAGGATGCAATAGACAGATGACAAAGTCAAAGTTCCCATTGTTGACAAAACGGTAAATGACAACGCAATTCCTACAATGGAAAACGAGACCAGAGCAACGTGCGTGGTGCTTTTCACAATCTTGAGCATGGCAGAACTTAGATCTTGGGCTCTACCCATTGGAAATTGACGAGGATTCAAATACACAATCACTCCCTCTTTCAGATCGAAAAGATCTTTTCCCAAGGTACAGACATCTCCAAAAAGAGCAAGCGGTTTTAACGGTCCAAATTTCAGCACTGCCACTCGAAAAATCTTCAGAGCAGTCGCCGTATCTGCAAACAAGTCGCATGTTTTTCGAAAAGCATCTGCACCACCAGAGAGCCCACGTGTAGCTCTTGGATGAATCCAAGCACGGAAACACTCATTTGCCGTTTTCCCAATTTTGCAGTAAATCAACACATCTGCGCCAGTTGCAGCAAGAACGCGAACGTTTTTACATATTAGGGCAGCGTTCTGTCCAAATAGTAAGAC
>JAJZPH010000033.1 GCA_021811265.1 bacterium | reverse complement strand
AAATGAGGGCGCCTTCGACCTCTATTTTCCCAATTTTGGCTGTTAAATCATCTGAAATATCTGCCTTTTTCATAGAGCGGCATATCCAAAACTCGCGTTATCTTACTAAAAACTAAGAGCTCTCAAAGCATCGAGTCAATTACGCACAGTTCTTCAATTCAAAGGAGAAATTTGACGTATCCTACTCAATTTCAATGTATTTGATTTATGCACCGATTGTACACAGACCGATGTTCTCCTGGTGGTCTAAAATTGAATGACGAGAAGGGTAACCGCAACCAAATGGATAAAGAAGCTCTTTTTAAAAAACAGCAGAAAATTTTCCGCAATACTTAATTTTCTCGTATCGCCTAATTGCATGGAGAAGTGCTAACACACTCTTCAATTTTTGTCTCTTATTTGTTTGTCGGGTTAATAAGCTCGCGCGGCCTCCCACACGAACAGACTTGTTTTGCGAATATGGTAGTCTTTGCTTTGCCTTTCTCTATTAAAAGCACGCTGCCAGTAGCGTGATATACTTAGCTGTTCGCATCATAGCTTGTATACTTGCCCACTCTTCAGCAGTTGCCCTTTGCCCTCCACGATCGCCGTGAAGACCGATGGCAATGCAACCATGAGAAACCGGAACGATCATGTTGCAACATCCTTTTGGAGAGATAGTGGGTTGGTAACCAAGATGCAGAGATATTTCGCTTGCAAGCTGGACGAGCCGTGACTCCCGCGCCCCAAAAACTTGACCACCATCTAGAATCGTCACAGATTCCATCTCTAACCGAATGCCAGTCTCTTCCTTCACACGACCGAGGATTGCTCGCACTTCTGTGTCGATCTCATAAATAATCTCTCTGCTCATTGAGCGCACATCAAGAGAGAACCAACCAGACTCGGGTTTGTGGTTATAGGTCCTTCCGCTTTGAATCATCCCAACATTGATAAATGTATCTTCGCACTGTTTTGGATAGGGAAGGCTTAGAATGCTATCCACCGCGCGAACAATTCCTAAATTCACATTGGAAAGCTTTTCTTCGGTATGTCCCCCTCTTCCATAAGCTATGATCTTCCACCAATGAATAAACGGAGCACCGTAAACAATCTTTTGACCGTCACCTAAAACGTCCACCCAGGCGATAGCATGATCTTTCCATAGTTCGAAAAGTGCTTTCATACCAGTTAATCCAGTCTCTTCCTGGGCTACTGATGCAAACACAATATCGTGCTCTGGGGTTATTCCCGCTCGTATCAGAGCCTCTGCTGCGAGAAGAACTGCAGCGGCCATTGATTGTATATCAGTCGCGGGACCTATAACTCTTTCCTCTACACGATGCGGGTAGTATTTGCCTGTATTTTGTAGATCGGCAACTTCTGGTAGATCATCAATCATATTAATAAAAATGATGGCCGAGCCAGAGCGGCCCTTGATTCTTCCAATCACATTGCATATCGCATCTACATGCACATCTTGAAGTCCAATCGCTCGCATTCTCTCAGCTATAAAAAGTGCGCGAGCGAGCTCCTTGCCCGAAGGAGAGACAATGGAGGCCAACGAAATCAGTGTCTCGACAGCACGGTTTTCTGAGGCATCTATCCATTCCAGGCTTGATTTTATATTCTTATTTCCTAGCATTTCGATCAGCTCCCGAGGTTCTTTGCAAGGTTGTGCAGCTAACAGTTCTCCCCACACGAAGAGAGAAAAAAACACAAACCATGAAGCACTCCTAAATTCCATCGCCTTTGCCTTGTTTATAGTTAATGATAATATCCGCCAGGCGATCTTCTATGTCGCTGGCGAAAGCTGAGATGCCGCTATCCGTGTTCATTTGAAAAGCAACAGCTATGCCGTATTGCGGATAATAGCGCATGCTAGAGCTATACCCTGGAATAACGCCCCCATGGCCCCACCTTTGTCCGAAACGGTTCTTTTGCTCTATGAGAACGCCCGCGCCGTACCGAGCTTTGGACGCATCATCGCTTGTAGGTACTGACTGAAACAGATCGGTCAAATAATCGGACTGCATGGCGCGGCCCTCGTAAAGGAGCTTCGCCCACACAGCGAGATCACGGGAAGTGCTGATCAGACCGCCACCTGTCCATTCTACAATGGGGTTCCAGGCCAGTGTCCCCGACTCATCGACAGTTTTTCCAGGAAAACCAAATACATTGTCTTGAGCAGCATAGCCTGCGACCAAACCAGGAAGCGCCGTTCGATCCGATGGACTTGTCATGTCCAACTTGAGTGGTTTTAGGAACCGCATTTCCAGTTCTTCGTAGTAGCTGCTCCCTGAGACTGCCTCAATAACAAGTCCTAAAAGGATATACCCGGTATCCGTATACGCCCAACCCTTACCGGCTTCGAATAACGGAGCCAGATCCAAAATGCATTCGATCAGCAATTCAGGCGAAAAAAAACTATCGACGAAAAACCCTCTGTGCGAAAGCAATGCAGGAAAGTTCGTTGTGTACACATGGTCGGACAGTCCTGAACTATGTGTCAGCAGGTGCCGCAGCGTGATTGTCTCATGATTAGGTAAGCGGGAATACCAACTGTAATCACTCAGCCAGCGTGAAAGTAGATCATCCAAGTGCAAGCGGCCCTCTTTAGCCAGAGCGACGACGGTTGCAGCAACAAAGGTCTTTCCAATGCTAGCTGCAAGCATCCGAGATTTGGTGGTCATGGGTTTTTGAGCTTCAATATCTGCAAATCCACTCGCAACATCTCCCACAGTGCCGTCTGACAACACATAGGCAACTGTTACACCCGGAAAGCCGTATTGGTTCCGCAGGCGTTCGAGCTCACGTTGTAGTAGTTGATTCAAAGTCTTCATCTCCACACACCTCACTCGCTCACAGCCTGGAAGCGAAAGCCCCGCACTCAAAATTGTTGAAAGACAGAAAAATCCACAAACCGCATTTTGCATACCTATATCCTATTTCTGAGTCATTGACATAACGCTGTGGCCAAAGAAAAAACCGCTATCGTAAACAATGACGATGATCGTAACGACGCATAGGAGGACCGTCACAATACACTTTGTAAACGGTTCTGTCTTGAATAGAATAGAGGAGAGGTTGAGAACCGAATGAAATAGAATAACGGCAGGAATGCTGCGATCAGTTTTGTAATAGACCCAGTTCATCAAGATGGCAACAACGAAAAGGCTTACAAAAAAGTTAATAACATAGATTATCCCGAGATGCCAAAGTTGATTCTGATAATATCCCTTAATGAAGAATGTGGGCAAATGCCATACCCCCCAAAGAAGACCGAACAACATTGACGTGGAAAATAAATTAAAATAAGCTCTGAGGCTGTCCACACCATATCCTCGCCAGCCAAGCTCTTCGATGATAGGCGCCAATAACAATGGAAGGGCTATACCAAGAATAGGCCATCCTTTCATGACGCTGAACTCGCTTGCGATTGAAAACTGATTGGTGGAGCAGCCAAAAAGCAATGATAACCCGGTGGCCAAGAAAATAGTGCATGGCAAGAGCAGCAGGATCACCGCAAGGTAAGCTGGGCTGATTTTGAAAAGCAGCAGTCTTTGCCAAAAGTCCTGGATGAACATCTCGTTATGGGAGGCGTAGATCATCGCAAGCGCAGTGATACATGGCACACACAAAACAAAAAACAGAAGAGATAACTGCATCTGTTGCCCTCCCTTCGGATTGATAAAGTGAGGTACAATAGGAACAAAAGCGATTAAAATCGTGATGAGATAGAACCACACCGGATGATAAGCATGAGCAGGGGGCACAATAAATCTCCTTATCTAGTAGTTTTGTTCGAACAAAAAACTAAAGGCATCTTTTGGGGCACGCAGCTGATTTTCTATCAACGCCGGGATGGCGCGCGCCCGACGGTTTAAATTTTGCTGCGTCCATGGATAGCAGCCCAAATCCGTGACAAATTGAATGCCCGCTAACAGAACTTCTGCGCACTCTAGCGGATGCTCTGTATGAAAAAGGCCCTCCCCGCATCCCTGAGAGATCACACGAGCATATAGAGGTGCCAACTGGGATAGAGTGGCGGCCAAGAGGCGTACATGCATTCCCATGTTGTCGGGTCGATGCAGATGATCCATTATGTCCGTCTGTCGAGGAACCACTTTTCCAGCAGAAATGAGCAGGCGCATTTTTTCGAGAGCATTGCCTTTGCATTCGTCCAATGCCGTCTCAACCATGGCGATATATGCAGCAACCATCTCCTCAACCACAGCTTCCAACAACTCCTCTTTGGATTCAAAATAGTAATAGACGGTTCCCTTGGCAATCTGCAGCTTTGTTATCACATCCTGCATGGTCGTGTTCTCATAGCCTTGCTTGAGAAATAGACTTCGACTCGCAGACACAATCTCTCGACGCCTCTCCTCTGGATTTTTTACCACTCTCGCCATAACACCCCTTATAAAAACCAAGACTATACATTATCGACCGACGGTCGGTCAACTATTGTTTTCTTAGGTCTGCTTGTCTCTACCTAGACGTACTCTTCCTCGGCATTTTTCTGCAAATGATGGTCTACAAAAAATATTTGAGAGCAGATCGGGACAAGACCTTAGAATTCTTGAAAGGGAGCCTTGATTCCGGTTAACTCTCTTCTGCAAAGAGTTGTCTCGAGAATGGGACTTATAACCCTTTGGTCTTCGGGTTCGGGTCCGGGCCACCTATTATTTAGTTTCCTTTCGTTAAAAAATTATTTAAAAAATAACCTGAATACATTATTTGTCTTATTTAAGGTGTAGATCATGGATGTAATCAATTACTTATCGCTAGCTATAGGAATTATTGGAGTAATTATTATCGTTTGGGGATCGTTTGTTTCAGCTATTCAGCTAGGGTCGATAGAATTTAAAAAACTCTCTCGATCAAACATGCATATAGAGCGCAGCCAGATCCGGCACAACCTCAGCGTTTATCTTTTAATCGGCCTGGAATACCTGATTGGAGCTGACATTATACGCACTATCATCCGTCCTACGGTCCAAGAGCTGATTATTCTAGGTGCGATGGTTGCGATCCGAACTATCATCAGCTATTTTTTGACGAAAGAGATGAAGAGCCAAAACGAATAGACCCATCCAAGGGCATTTTTGGCTTTAAAACCTTTGCTATGTCAGCTTAGCAAGCGAGAAACCGCGTAAAAAAAGTTGTTTCCCAACACGCCTAATGTTTCTTTCTTAGACGGTCATTTGTCGTCTGTTTTTTAATCATGTCTTGCGGTCAATCTTCTGAGGATTGGCGCATCTGCTGTCTCTTCAAAGGTACCTGTCAACATGTCGATGGCAGCAGCTGCTTTGTTAGCTACAAGTTTCTCCATTTAGAGAGGAATAATTGACTCATTAGAAATTTTAAGAATTACTCTGAGGAATAAAAGCAACTTTTTGCGCGACATCCAGAGGATTCAAAGATCCTTCGAGCGTTGATACTCGATGATAAGCACAGAAACGGTTGGTATCAAGATTCCCGGCGACGGTACGCAAAAAGACAACATCTGTGCGTTGTGCAACAATGAGAATTGCAAGAGCGGCCCCGCCTGAATAGCCAATGATCTCTATACATTCAAATCTCTATCGATTCTTTGATGGGACTCATAACCCGATCGAAACCTATTGGTCTTATCAAAATTTACGGTACCTTGTGCTACGGCCAAGACCAATACGTTCGACTTTTTTGAGGCGGATTAATTTATCAAGGGCTTGGTTGATAGTGGGTCTAGCTACTTTTGTTTTCTTGGCAATTTCACCAGGTGTGGCCTCATCGACCGTTTGCATATACTGCCAGACGGCCAATTGTTTACTAGATAGGATTTTCTCTATATTTTGTTGAGATAATAATTCAAGCGCCATTTCTGACTGATTGAAGAGTATCGTCAACAAAAATTCCATCCATGGCATGATATCTTCGTGCTTGGTTTTAAAGGTTTTTTGGCTTTTTCGCAAAGCCATGTAATAATCTGGCTTATTATCTTCAATTAACTTTTCGAGCGAAATATAGGGCATGTACAAATAACCCGCTTGAAGCAAAAGAAGATTCGTCAAAATGCGACTAATGCGACCATTACCATCCTGAAATGGGTGAATGTGCAAAAATTCGATGATAAAATTGCCTATAATCACCAATGGATGGTATTTTTTCTTCAATAAAGCCTCTTGCGTCCATTCCACCAATTCCTGCATTTCTTTTGGAGTTAGATACGCAGGCGTGGTGTTAAAAAGCACACCAACAGATTTGCCTGCAGCATCAATCATATGCACTTTATTTTCCCCCTTCTTATATTCTCCTCTATGCACGGCATCTTTTTTCACATACTTCAAAAGCTCTTTGTGCAAATGTTTGATTGCACTCTCGGAAAATTTAACGGTTTTCCATGAATTAAAAATGTTTTCCAGCAATTCAAAATATCCCCTTACTTCCTGCTTGTCTCGATCTGTAAACTTTTGAATATCTATACCTCGCATGAGTTTCTCTACATCTTCATCTGAAAGTCTGGATCCTTCAATGCGAGTGGAAGCCCCGGAAGAAGTAATCAAAACAGAGCGCTTGAGTCGACCTAACACTTGAGGACTTAAATTAACTCCTGCGATCCACCTGCCTTTTAACTCATCAATCCGTGCAATTTTAGACCAAATTTCTGGGGGAACAGAAGCAAATCTTTGCTCAAAACGATGGTTTTTTGCCATACAAGCACCTCCAAATTCAACTATATGAGATTATATTAGATTATATGACAAGGAAGCAAGGATATTTTCTGGGGTAGATTTTGAGTAGCAAATCAGAGTAAACACCTGAATGATGTCTTAGGAACTGTCCAAGAATAAAATGAACCACTTCGCGCTGGTGAAATAGTTCATTTTATTCTTGGACAGTTCCTAAGATACGATTCTCCGAGTCTTTGACTCACATTAAACGTAACTACACCCAAGTTCTTTGGGGGTATAACGCTGTGAGAAAAAACCTAATTTCCGTGGATCAAAATGCCTATAATTACAAAAAGCGCGCCAACCACTCCAGCCACGTTTGCTATAACCAATACCTTATTCTTAATTAATATCCCATAAACTAGCCAGCTGGAGAGGGAAATAAGACTAATTAAAAACCCTGTCATGGATATATCATGCGCGGATTTGGTCATAAATATCTTGATTCCTTGGAAATAAAATAACAATTGGCCGAGAACTCCAACGACTATCATGTACTTTTCAAAATAGGCCGCAAATTTAGACATCGGCTGAATTTTATCCGCACCCATATTTTACTCCCTCGAAAGTTTTGCATTCATGCATTTGGGACAATGAATAAAGTCCGAAAAACGACTGGTTATCTTAGCTTAAAAGGGATTCGCCTTTCCATATTTTTCGATAAATTTGAGATAACTTGATTTGCTCGATACAGAGAGTTCTTCTGGGTTGATTTCCGAAATTTTTGTCCATTTGAATTGAGAACATTTGCCGGGTTCCATTATTTTTGAAATTCCTCCAACATGTTGTGCCACAAATGATGGGGAAACCCAGTGTTGCGCTTCTTTTTTTGGCAAAATGTGGTTGACAACCGTTAGAAGCTCTACAACTTCTATGTCAATGTCAAACTCCTCTTTGATCTCTCGTACAATGGCTTTTTCGCAGGTTTCTCCAAACTCGACAGATCCTCCAGGAAATTCCCATTTTCCTACCTCGTTTCTTGCTTTTGGACCTCTTTGAGCGATAAAAACTTTTCCCTTATGATTAAAAATCAAAGCTCCTACTCCTACCCCAATAAAATCTATCCCCTTTTTCATTGAAGAAATTTGGGAATGCATCATAAGTACTCTCTTCGCAGTTTGAGCAGCTCTCCTTTATACCCAAATAACTGGTGAGAAAAAAGCTAATTTTTCTTAGCCCATTCGTTATACCCAAAGAACTTGGAAAACCGGTTTCTGGAATACACTCAAAAACTCGGGGTTGAAAGATCGTAAACTACCCCATATTTCATTAATAAAGAAAAAGATCTACGCAAAACCTAAAAGCTAGACATTTGATTTTCTATGTGATAGTTAAAAACCAAGAAGAGTTTTTGATCATGGCAGAAGAAAACAAAGGCACTATTCATGCTGTCAGAGGAAGTGTGATCGATATCTATTTCCCCTCAGCTCTTCCTGCCATTAACAATCAACTTGTCGTAAAAGAAAACAATTCTGTCATTGAAGTCTTGATCCATCTCTCTTCTCAACTCGCACGAGGTGTTGCTCTTACACCAACCTCAGGTCTATCAAGGGGAGATGAGGTGATTGACTTGGGACACCCTTTAAAAGTTCCTGTAGGAGATGGGGTTCTTGGACGCATTTTTAATGTCTTTGGAGAACCTCTCGATCGAAAAGGTGCAATTGAAGCAAAGGAGTGGCGATCTATTTATCATTCCCCTCCGGCTCTTATGTCCATGAGTACGCAATCATCCATTTTTGAAACGGGGATCAAGGCAATTGATGTGTTAACTCCATTGGAAAGGGGAGGAAAAGCGGGGCTGTTTGGCGGAGCAGGCATTGGAAAAACAATTCTCATTACAGAAATGATCCACAACATGTCATCAGAATATGCAGGAATTAGCATTTTTTGTGGGATTGGAGAAAGGATTCGAGAAGCAGAAGAAATTTATCGACAGATTCAAGATTTACAAATGCTTGAAAAAACCATCTTTGTCTTTGGAGAAATGAACGAACAACCGGGAGCACGCTTCCGCGTTGGCCTTTCCGCCATTACTATGGCCGAATTTTTTCGAGAAGAGAAAAAACAAGATGTGTTGCTCCTCATAGATAACATTTTTCGCTTTGTTCAGGCTGGGGCAGAGGTTTCCGGTCTTTTGGGTCGTCTGCCTTCTCGTGTAGGATACCAACCTACACTTGCAACCGAACTGGCAGAAGTGGAGGATCGTATCTGCAGCACAAAATCAGGAGCCATCACGTCAATCCAAGCAGTGTATGTTCCTGCAGATGATTTCACCGATCCAGCTGTTGTGCATATTTTTAGCCATCTTTCCACTTCAATCGTTTTATCGAGAAAGCGATTCACACAAGGGCTATATCCTGCAATCGACCCATTGCAATCTTCCTCTAAAATGCTTAACCCTTCGATCGTGGGAAAAAGGCATTACGAAATTGCCAACAAAATTCGCCAAACCCTTGCTGAATACGAAGAGCTTAAAGATATTATCGCCATGCTGGGAATCGAAGAACTTTCTTCGGAAGATCAAAAAAAAGTGTACCGTGCACGCCGGCTGGAAAAATTTTTAACCCAACCATTTTTTACAACGAAAGAATTCACTTCTTACGAAGGCAAACAAGTAAAATTATCAGATGCCTTAGATGGATTTGAGAGAATTTTGCACGACGAATTTTCTTCTTTTCCCGAAGATTCTCTTTATATGATCGGCACAATAGACGAGGCAAAAAAAATATGAAAATCAAGATCGTTGTCCCCACAAAAGTTTTGTTAGAAGCAGAGGTAGGAAAAATCATCGCGGAAGGAAAAAACGGAAGTTTTTGTTTACTCCCCAGACACGTTGACTGGGTCTCTCTTCTCACTGCCAGCATTCTGATTTTCAGTGACCTTGCGGGAAACGAACAATACCTTATTCATGACGAGGGCGTATTGGTAAAATGCAAAAATGAGGTGCTAATCGCCATTAAACATGGATGGTTAGAGAAAAAGCTCGGGAACTTGAAAGAAAAGCTAGAAAAAGGGTTTCAAACAACGGAAAAAGAGGAAGAAAAAACAAAAATTCTCCTTAAGAAACTAGAAGCAGATTTTATGCAAAGATTTTTACAAATCAACAAATGAGGTTTGTTTGCTTAGAAAAGATTACGAAAAGCGGCTCCAATCCCAAATTGTGCGAAAAGAACAACGCAGTCTTGCGGCAAGAAGAAGAAAGAAAAATGCCGTCTGGTATGGGCTAGGAATGTTTGGGCTTATCGGCTGGTCTATCGTTCTTCCTGCTTTTTTAGGACTGTTGATCGGATATTGGATTTCCGCTAAATGGAAATTAGGATTAAGTGTTCCTTTATCTTTTTTATTTTTAGGGATATTCGTTGGCTCTGCCAATGCATGGTTTTGGATCATGAAAGAAAGAAAGTCTATTGAAAAGGATGATGAGAAAGATGAGTGATCTAATCTATGGCATTTTGAGTGTATTCGGCGGCCTTCTTTTAGGACTGGTTTTCTTCGGCAGCTTGCGCATTGTCGTCCACAAACTACTCTTTTCTAAAAAAGCTCATATCCTGCTCTTGCTCAGTTTTTTTCTACGCATGTGCCTTGCTGTTCTCTGTTTCTATTTTTTATTGGCAAAAGCTCCATTAAAACTCACCTGTAGCTTCTTATTAGGGTTTCTTCTTATGAAGGTTTGGTTTTTGTGCACATCACAAGGTAAAGGCAAAGCAAAGATGGCAAAATGATCAAGATTAGCCCCGACCTCATGAGCATTTGGAAGTATAAAGGCTTCACCCTTAATGCAACGATTCTATTCACATGGATCCTAATGGCTTTCATGATTTTTTTTTCTTGGCTTGCGACACGCAATTTAAAAGTAGAAGGCAGGGTTTCTCGCTGGCAAATCTTTTTAGAAGGATTGGTCTCTTACATGCGGCTGCAAATCGAGGGTATCATGGGGCAAAAAACAGATTATTACCTCCCTTTCATTGGCACTCTATTTCTATTTATTTCTCTTTCCAACTTTCTCTTGATCGTTCCAGGCTATCATGCCCCAACGGGCTCTCTATCGACCACTGCCGCATTGGCCCTCTGCGTCTTTCTGGCCGTGCCGATTTTTGGAATATTGCAAAGGGGATGGAAAAATTATTTTCGCCATTACATTCGTCCCACTATTTTTATGCTTCCTTTTCATGTAATGGGAGAAATCACACGCACTTTTGCTTTGGCCATACGTCTTTTTGGAAACATCATGAGCGAGGCTCTTCTTGGAAGCATCTTACTGATCGTTGCACCTCTTTTTTTCCCCATCCTTTTGGACATTTTAGGACTTATTATTGGCCAGGTGCAGGCTTATATTTTTTCTGCCTTAGCAGCAATCTATATTGCTTCTGGGGTTAGCGTAACCCTTAAAGAATAGGAGATTTAGAATGGATAGCATAACAATTATAGCCCTTGTTTCGATCGTTGTAGGAGGGTTGACCATGGCGATAGGCTCAATCGCTCCCGCTTTAGGTGAAGCCATTGCTCTTTCCAAAGCTTTGACAGCAATCGCTCAGCAGCCCGATGAAGCAAACACTATTATCCGCACTCTCTTTGTAGGGCTTGCCATGATCGAATCTCTGGCGATTTTTTGCCTGGTCATTGCCATCGTCATACTTTTTACCAATCCTTTTTGGGAATATCTCATCTCTCATGCAGTGAAGTAGAATATGAAAATCGACCTTTTCACGTTGATTGCACAAATCGTTAACTTTCTTCTTCTCGTTGTGTTTCTCTACTATGTTTTGTTTAAAAAAATCATCAAAGTGATGAATGAAAGACAGGCGAAAATAAATTTTCAAAGCGAAGAAGCAAAACAAAATAAAGAAGAAGCTGAAAAAGAAAAGCAGGCACTGCAAAAAGAAAAGGAAGCATTTGCCCATCTCAAGCCTCAGCTTCTATCGCAAGCCGAGGCAGAAATTGCCACTCGAAAACAACAGCTAATGCAAAAAGTGCAAGAAGAAGTACGTAAGGACAAAAATCAATGGATACTTGAAATCGATGCGCAAAAAAGCATGCTTTTCCAATCTCTTTGCAAAACATCAACTCAAAGCGCCTGCATGATTGCAAAAGGCATGCTGCAAGAATTTGCAAGCGTGGAACTCGAAAGCAAAATTTTAGAAATTTTCCTTGATAAAATGGAAAATTTTTTGGAAAGGGAAAAAAAGAATATTGCGAAGATTCTATCAGAACATCCTGAAGAAAAATTGTTAATTTCCTCTAGTTTTCCCATCAAGGATAGCTTTTTACATCAAATCCAAACTCTCTTCGAAAACAAAATAGGGAAACAGATACAAATGGAATGGAAAGAATCCCCCCATCTGGTTCTTGGAGTGGAACTTTCCATGCGCAACGCCACAATCTCTTGGAACGTTGCAGAGTATTTACATAGCTTGAATGAGAGCCTTGAAAATTCATTTGCACCATTTGTGCAATCGATGAGTGAAAAATGATTAAAGACAAAGAATCTTTTCCTTATCCTTGCGATAAAGGCCAAGCTTTTATTGCACAGTTTCTACAAGAACATCCTCCACAAATTTCTTTTCAAGAATTTGGTCAAGTGAGTCTTGTGGATAAAGGAGTTGCTCAAGTACAAGGACTTCCCCATGTACAAATGGAGGAAATGATCCTTTTTTCAAAAGAAAAGTTTGGTTTCGTTTTGAACCTAGAGCCAGATGAGATAGGAGCGATCCTTTTAGACCCCGAAGAGGAAATTCAAGCAGGTTCTCAAGTCACGCAAACAAAACACACGATCAGCGTTCCCGTGGGAAATGAGCTGCTTGGACGCGTTATAGATCCTTTAGGACGCCCTTTAGACAACAAAGGCAAAATAAAAAGCGACCTCCGTTGGCCCATAGAAAGAAAAGCACCTTCTTTAATGGATCGGGCGCCCGTTAACGTTCCTTTAGAAACGGGAATACAAATGATCGACGCTTTGATTCCCATTGGAAGAGGGCAAAGAGAGCTCTTGCTCGGCGATCGGCAGACGGGCAAAACCACCCTTGCTATCGACACCATTTTGAATCAAAAAGATAAAAATGTGATCTGCATCTATTGCTCAATTGGGCAGAGAAGCGCGTCTATTGGCAACATCATCGATTATCTCACAAAAAAAGAGGCTCTAGAACATTGCATTTTTGTCGTTGCCAGCGGGGAAGATACTCCAGGCCTTAATTTTATCGCTCCCTACTCTGCAACAAGCATCGGAGAATATTTCCGAGAAAAAGGTAAAGATGTGCTTGTCGTCTATGATGATTTGACACACCATGCAAGATCCTACCGAGAAATTTCATTGCTATTACGACGCCCTCCGACACGAGAAGCCTATCCGGGCGATATCTTTTACATTCATTCCCGTCTTTTAGAAAGGGCAACGCATTTGAAAAAGGAGCTCGGAGGAGGTTCATTAACCGCCCTTCCCATCATTGAAACAGAAGCGCAAAACATCTCTGCTTATATTCCCACCAACCTCATTTCCATTACCGACGGCCAGATCTATCTTTCCCCTACCCTGTTTCAAGAAAAAATAGTGCCCGCGATTGATGTAGGAAAGTCAGTTTCTCGTGTAGGAGGCAAAACACAGCTGCCAGCCTACGCATCGTTCATAGGCAAACTGCGCCTTTTCTATTCTCAATTTGAAGAGATGGAAATGTTTGCAAGATTTTCGGGCCGTATCGATGAGGAAACAAAAAAAATCCTGGAAAGAGGATATCGCATCAGAGAAATGCTCAAACAGGAAGAGCACGACCCTATTTCCATGTGTGATCAGATCGTGATCACGCTTGCCCTTTTGCATGGCCTCTTTGATAGCTTTGCACTCGAGCAAGTGGCGGATTGTAAAAAGAAAATCCGAGACAAATTTTCACAACTTGGACCTTCTTTCTACCAACAGATGTTACGAGGAGAAAAAATTCTACCAGAGAATTTACAAGAGATTCTCAAAATCGTGCGAACAATTTTAGGCATTTCCCAGTGACTTCTTTAAAAAACATCCAGCAAAAGATCAAAACATCTACCGATTTAAAATCTCTTGTTCGCATTATGAAAGCTTTAGCAGCTTCTAACATCCATCAGTATACAAACGCACAAAAATCTTTTTCTGAATATTTCCGCACTATAGAGCTTGGAATGCAAGCTGTCTTACAATTTGGCAGAGAAAAAATCACTCTGAAAGAAGCAAATGCCCAAGGCCCCATAGGCTGCATTCTCTTAACATCGGATCTGGGGCTGTGCGGGCAGTTCAACCATCAAATCTTTTCCTTTTTTCAAAAAAAACAAGAAGAGTGGAAAATTTTCGACGCACATTTTCCCTTTCTTATTTTAGGTGAAGAAAAGAAAGAAATGGAAACAAACCTTCATTCTGCAGAAAAAAGGCTTTCCTATCCCATATCTATTGCAGGAATTCCAGCACTCTTGCATGAACTTCTAGATGCAATCAATCAATGGATTGTGCAAAGAGACACTCACCGCATTTATCTGTTTTATAACAAACCCACCTCAGCAAATAGCTATGCGCCCTATGTCCAAAAATTGCTTCCTCTCGATTCTTTGTGGTTTGCAGATCTGCACACAAGAAAGTGGAATAGCAGATCTTTGCCACAGTTTGCCATCGACTCCAACGTCCTTTTTTCCGCACTTTTACAAGAATATTTTTTTCTCGTTCTTTACCAAGCAATCATTGATTCTTACATTAGCGAGAATGTCAGTCGTTGGCAATCGATGTCAATTGCAGAAAAACATATTGCCGATTTCACCGATGACTTGAAAATGCAGTTCCACCACCAATGGCAAGAATCCATCACGGAAGAGATGCTCGATATTGCCTCGGGCTTTGAAGCTCTCAGAAAAAAAAATTCCTAACACCTCTCTTGTTCGCTCAACACTTTTTTGCATACTTCTTACGTGTCCTTACTAAAAATGGAAGTCTCTTTTATGCAGAAAGTTGCCAAATGTTCATTTTTTTCATTTGACGAAATATGTCTTTTAGACATAAAATTATTCCCATGAAAACACCAAATAAAACAAAATTTGCAATTCTTGGTCTCCTTACAATCGAGCCGCTCTCCGGCTACGACATTAAAAAATTTATTGACCAAACACTTTCTTACTTTTGGGCAGAAAGCAATGGGCAGCTTTATCCTGCCCTGCAAGAGCTCACCAAATCCAAATGGATCTCCCTTAAAAAGCCCTCTTTCAAAGAGAAAAAAGCGCGCAAACTCTATTCCATTACCGATCTTGGTCTTCTGGAGCTCAAAAAATGGCTACGATCCGAAGAAGAGAAAAGCGTGCATCGCGATGAGGGCTTGCTCAAACTATTTTTTGGTACAAACATCGACAAAGAAGAGTGTATGCAACATCTCAAAAATCGAAGGGCCAGAATGAAAAGTAGGCTCACAGAATTTCAATCGATTCTGCATCAGTTGCAAAAACGATCTTCTCCTCACCACCTTTATTGGCTCTTAACACTTTACAATGGCATTCATTCTGTCAAAGCAGAAATTCGCTGGTGCAACCAATCGATTAAAATTCTAGAAGGCCGCTCTTCATGAAATACTTCCGTCCGCTCATGCCTTTTTCCCCCTGGATTGTTTCTGGCATTATTTCTGCTTTCTTTCCATCTCTTGAACTTCTCTCGGTCCTGGTGTTTGCACTTCTTTCTTTTGCAAAACTACGCAAGGGATTTTTACTGGAATGGAGCTCTCTCATTTTTTTTCTTGCAAAATCTTGCAATGATCAAATATGGCAAAATGGGTGGATCACCGACCATCTATCAATTCTCGCTTCTTTCTTTTTTTTTGCTGTCAGCATCATTTCCCTTTGGATCCATCAACCCTTTACCCTGCAATATGCCAAACTCGAAGTGGAAAAAAAGTTTTGGATCTCTCCCATTTTTGTAAGAGTCAACCAACTATTGACATTAGGTTTCGGCATCATTTTTCTCTCAGCCGCGCTTGTTCATCTCTATCGATATTTTCATCCTAACTCCTTCAGCGGCTGGATGGTATGGATCCCAGCACTTGTAATCAAAGCCACCTTCATCAAGTGGTTTCCCGCTTGGTATAAAAAAAGAGCACTTCCTATCGCATGGTGGAAGAGTTTTTAAAAGGGGCCCAAAAAGAAAAAGCAACTTCTGAGCATATTCTTCTCTCTGAACTTTCCATCCAGCCCTGCAGGGGATGTTTTACCTGCTGGGCAGTAACTCCATCTATTTGCGCCATCAAAGACGACATGCAATCGATTGACCTTTCTCAGGCTGATGTCATTCTCTACGCATCTCCTTTATACAGAGATAATATTACTGGGATTTTGAAAAATTTTCTCGACCGCTCTATTTACACAGCAAACCCATTAATGGGCTCGGATCAGAATGGAGAGGCCGTCCACCCCCAAAAGAGAAAAAAACCAGCGAAGCTCATCGTGGTTGCCAATTGTGGTTTTCCAGGACTTTCTCATTTCGAAATCCTCAAATTTCTCTTCCAGCGCATAGCCAGAAACTCTACAACAGAAATCATTGGAGAGATCTATCGCGACGAAGGGCCTTTGCTACAATCTCAAACTCCAGAACATCAAGACATCATCCAAAGATACTATGAACTCTTACAGAAAGCGGGAAGCGAGATCGTCACGCAAGGAAAAATCTTAAAAGAAACCCAACAAAAACTCAAAGAGCCCTTAATCCCTTACGAAGAATATATGCAAAGGCACAATGCAATGTTTACAAGCCGCCACATAAATTGAAACAACCGAAGGCCTCTTCATTAAGAAGGCTCTTTGCGATACTCGAGAAGGTCTCCTGGCTGGCAACATAGCTCTTTGCAAATTGCCTCCAATGTGGAAAAGCGAATAGCCTTTGCTTTGCCTGTTTTCACAATCGATAAATTTTGCTCAGAAATTCCAATCGCCTCAGCAAGATCTTTCGAACGCATTTTTCTTTTGGCCAAAAGAACATCCAAATTCACGCAAATGGGCATA
>JAJZPH010000032.1 GCA_021811265.1 bacterium | reverse complement strand
CTACAGCTTATCTATTTGGAAAAAAATTTTCCCTTCAAAACTGGTTGAAGCTACTATTGGAATGTTTTCAGCTGCTGCTATTCCTCTGAGCATAGGTTTCTTATCAAAAAGATGGCAAGAGGGATCTCCCATGGACAACCTGAAAAAACAAATTACAAGTTTGTCGAGAAGAGTTGTGGGTACTCTTGATTATAAAACTTGGTGTTCCCAAGTAGCCCGTACGGCCTTTTCTCATATACACGATCGCCCTATTCCTCATCAGTTTGAGAACGACCCCGTTTTGAGTCAAAATCAATGTCCCATTACTCAAACTCCTATACGCCATCCTTGCAGACTTCCCTGTCATGAGACGCATCTCTTTGAGCTTATTTCACTTGATGCTTGGTTTCAATATTGTGTTGATAATAGAGTAGATCCAACTTGCCCGCAATGCCGTGCCCCTTTTACTAGAGAAAATCTTGTTATTTCTGATCAAGCATTGTCTGATATGATAGAATTACGTATACTACTACTTTCGTCACAAATTCATTAAAAAAGGAAGCTTTTATGACAACTAATGTTTCTAATTTATTACAAAAGTCTTCTCAATTAGTACAAATTGCTGCGAAATCATCTGTTTCTGGTCAGTTGTTGCGTATGATGGAAGCAACGGCTTCTGCTGTTCGCGATGGGCTTTGCTTTGTGACTACCAGGTATCCAATATCATCTTTTGCCATCACTACGGCACTTTCAAGAATGATAGCCAATAATCTTGACCCAGAAGGTCAAATAACTAAGAGAAAAATAGTAAAGAGATTCTTTACCATAACTCTTCCCGATAATATGTTGCTTGGTGCAGTAGTATTTTTTTCTCTTCAATCTGTTAAAGATATGCCAGTCCTTTTGGTCTATCCTGTAGGTTTGGTTTATACTGTTGGTATGTCGATTTTAATAGATCGCGCCCGATGGGTAGCTGCATGTGGCACATATTTCATATCCGAAAAATTAGGGCGCTACACGCATATAAAGCACAACTACCCATTGTTAAATCAATTATTAGAGCGCTATATAGGAACGGTATGTCCCAGAGATTTTTTCGCAGAGGAGCCGGCAATGTAAGATTCTTTCGGTAATTTGAACAAAGAAAAACTTCTTTGGAAGAAGTTTTGTAAAAGTAAGTCTCCAAAACGTATTGCTGAGGATTTTAAAGAGTGGAACAGGTGATGTCCTGAAAGTGGGTATTCCGAGCCCATACTGGGACGGCTATGTGTGATTCCCTTTGGTCCTATTCCTAAAGGATTGAAAAATATTTTCAGCATCAAATCTCTCCTATTATTTTTGGAAAGTCCAAAGCTTTTGGCGATATGGGTACAAAAAAATTTACTTTACGCTGCGATAGAGATGGGCTCTATATCCAAGTCTCTATCTTTTTGAAGAGTATTGGCCAATATACAGATGTAGATGGTATCATATTTAGGCTAGTATAATCAGTCCACAGGGTTGTCTGAAAGAACTTGCAGAGATCTCTGGAGAGAAAATAGATGAAGGAGCTGCAGGTGCTGTGGCATACCGCCAAATACAAGAGAAAGCTGTTGCACAAGAGATGCAAAGGGGTTTTCTTGTGCTGCAAAAAATACAGCGGCTTTTGGGATTAGAGGAGTTTGTTCCCGAAGGAGCGCGCTGAGATTTGTGCCCCAGGTACTTCCGTTTAGCCCATAATCTCTTACTTTTTTCGTTTGTTCTTAAAAAATTAATCATATAGAGTTTTAAACTTGAATTTGTAAGGAGTAATTATGGCTGCTGAAGTTCCAACTGTAGCTGAAAGAGTTGTTGGTAGAATGGCTCGAGAAGGGGATCCCATAGCAAGAGGGCTTGGTGAGACAGTTGCTAGAGTAGCACGGGTAGCTGACGAATATGTGGGCCACAGGACGCGGGAAGCCACTGTGACGCTGGGAGGATGGGGAGTCGGTGGGGTTGCAGGAGGTGCTATTGGCGGAATAATAGGAGGCGGACTTGGATGGACACTTGCTGCTGCTGGAGGCACTGCAATAACAATATTTGGTGCTCCAGTCGTTGCTGTGGCGGGAGCTGCAGTAGCAGGAGCGGGGGGTGCTTTCTACATAGGAGAAAAAACCGTAGAATGGGCTCGACACTTTTTAGCTGGTGGACATTAACAATAAGTTTTTCGTGAGAAAGCAGGGAAAGCTTTCATGCATAAAAACTACAATTTTACACATCGTAATTCGTTTTGAGGATTCACTATGAGAAAAATTCTTTTTTTCAGTTCGATACTGTTTGCGGGTGCTCTGCAAGCACTGGCCACTTTTAACCCCAAAGCTCCTTCTATGATTCAAGAGGGCCTTTTCTTTTCTTCTTCCTGCCCGATTTCTTTAAGAGCTGGGTATGAGGGAAGTTTTGTTTTCGACCGCCGCATGAAAATGGAAAACGTAGGTGATCGACGGATCGATGACTTTAAAATGGATTCTCATCTGGGACTTGTTGTCGTAAATTTGTGGAATCGTCTTGATCTTTTTGGGGGCGCTGGACAAACACGTGTCCGCTCGGGTTGGCGCGTAGAATTTCCCCCTAGTTTTTTCTCTCGCATAGATCTTGAAACTCATTATGGCCTTACCTGGTCGGCAGGTGGCAATCTGATCTGCTATGAATGGAAAGATCTCTCTGCTTCTGTTGGAGGAAGATATGAAAAGGGAAAATCTTCGCTTCTTTGGATCACAAGTGATGGAACTCCCTTTGCCGTTGCAAAAGAGAACAACGTGGACTGGAACGAATGGCAAGCCAACCTTTCTCTGTCTTATAAAATCGATTTCTTGGTTCCCTATGCTGGAGTCAAATATTCCAGAGCCAAAACAAAGGTAGAAGCTTTTGATGGGGTGATGACTCCAATTGCTGATAACGGGGGAAATGTCCTTAGCATGGAAAGCAGAAAAAATTGGGGAATGGTCTTGGGGTGCGGTATTTCCAATTCCAAATATTTTCAGCTCAACGTGGAAGCGCGTCTCTTCGATGAAGAGGGTGGGGCCGTTTATGGAGATTTTCGCTTTTAAAAATCGCGCGCGCAAAGGGGAGCTTTTTTCGAAAGAAAATTTTGTATCCAAAGGGCATAGAGCAGCTGTTATTTTCTTGTGTCTCTTCTTTCCTATGGCTCTTTGTGCTCTGATGACAGGAAACCCTTCTGCTCCTTCCATTTTGGAAGAGGGCATTTGGAGCCAAGATGTTCCTGTGAACCTTCGCATGGGCTACCATGCCATGTGGATAGGGGATCAAAAGCTTCGGGTGTTTAAATCGGATGAGGAAAAATTTACTTCGCTGCGCATTCCTACCAGAATGCAGATTTTTTCCCTTACTTTAAACGTCAAGGAGCGCTTCGATTTTTCCCTTTTTTCTGGAAGCGAGCGCATGTTTCTGCGCCTCCAAATGCAAAACGCTCTGTACGAGTTGAAAAGCCGACAATCATTTTTTGTTGCAGGAGGCGCAAAATTTCTAATCATAGAAAACAAAGAGTTTTCCTTTGGTATAGATGGCAAATATCTTTTTTTTCGCGCTCATCCCTCCTCGTTTCTCAAAAATGCGACCCCTTTTTCTTTTAAAGGGGGAGAGATACAACAAAAAGAGTGGCAGGTTACTCCCGCTATTTCCTATAAAACGGGAATTCTTATTCCCTATTTTGGCATCCCCTGTAGATTTGCTAAGGTCAAGTTGAAGTATCTGCCTTTCATTGACCATCCTTTGTTGGAACTCAAATCTCTTCATAAAGCAGGCATTTGTTTGGGAGTTACTATTTCTTCCGGCAGAGAGGTTTTTTTGAATCTGGAGGGAGAATGGCTTTCTGAAAATGGCTCTATTCTCTCTTCCGAGCTGAGGTTTTAACCGATTTTCTCTTGAGTGAAAAAGCTTTTTTTCGATAAACTTTATGTCGAGATTTGTAATTTTTTTAAAAACGAGAAATTCTCTTATGTGTAGCTCATTCAAATTGTGGACGCTCTTTTTTATTGGCCTTTTTTTCTTTATTTCTAGCAAATCATCTGCCGGTGAAGCGGAAGACGAACAGATGAAAGAGCTGAAAGAATGGATTCGTCAAAAGCGTCTTGTGACTATCAAAGAACTTGGCGGTGAACTTGCCATCAGCGGCGAAACAAGGGTAGAAGGACAGTGGATTTCAGAAAAAAAAGCTGGGATTAAACAAAGAGGCAGCCATGCGGCTACCAGCAAACCAGAGTATGGATGGGATGTCGAGGTCAACTTGATGTTTGACTATCGAACGGAAAACACCTGGACCTCTATTAAGTTGGAGTTCGACAATGACCTGGGGATTTCCTCAGGAAGTGTTGATCATTTGAATCTGGAAAGAGCCTATCTCGGAGGAAGAATTATAGAACGCGATACCTTTACCTTCGATGCCGAGATTGGCAGAAGACCCATGAATAACGTTTTTGATTCCGATATTGAATTCAATTCTCGATTGGATGGCGCTGTTTTCAAGTTCAATAAAGCTTTTGAGCCCATTGGAAACATGTACTTCAACATCGCCCCCTTTATTGTCGATGATCACATAGATCATTATGGCGTTGTGGGAGAGCTGGGGCTTCTCGGCATTGCCCATACGGGTTTTTACGTAAAATATTCATTGATCGATTGGAAGAAACATTACGCAAACGAAGTGCGCAATCTATTCTACAACTATTTGAATTCGCAGGGAATGTTGGGTTATCAATATGTCATTGCTCCCTGGAACAAGCTGGTAGATTTTTATGCAGCTGTTTTGTGCAACCATCTAGCCAAAAAGCTCCCGCTGACCCATCACAAGCGCATGAATTGGGCAGGTTATGTCGGGGTGGATATTGGCCAGATCAGGAAAAAGGGCGATTGGGCCGTTCTTCTGACCTTTCAATATGTGGAGCCACAAGCAATTCCCGATTTCGACGCCTCTGGCATCAAGCGCGGCAACGCAGCAGGAGTGGGCCTCTACACAACCGATATCAAAAATAGCGAGGGAACCGCCACCACGAGAGCAAATGCAGTTGGTAGCTGCAACTACAAGGGATTTGTACTCGACCTTCTCTACGGCATTACCAATAATTTGACGCTCTATCAAAGTCTTGAGATGTCGCAAAATATCAAAAAGACACTGGGTCCTTTGATCTATTATAAGAAATATGAGCTTGAATTGATTTACACTTTTTAAGCGGAAGGAACGCTAGTAGAAAAAGAAAGAGACTTTTTTTCTCGGAAGTAGGCGAGAAAAGCTCCACGCGTCTCCTTTAAATTGGATGGATTGCCAGCTGGTAAAGGGCCCATGGTTTTCCGTTTCCCAAATTTTCTTAAACGGTTGTAAAAAAGATCCCTTTTCCATGAAGAGAATCACAAAATCTCCATTTTTTTTCACAGCTTTTGCCTTTTGGAAAAGCGCATGCATCGATCGAGAGATAAAGAGAGTATTGAAAAGTCCATTCCAAAACGGAAAGCGAACAGCACTTTTTTTATAAACGATGATCTTTACATTGGGCAGAAAGGAAAAGAGCAGAAGAGGAATTACCCAGGAACATTTGGACAGAACGAGCAGCGTGTCGGGCGAGGGTGCTTTTTTTACTTCGAGGGGATAGAAGATTTGGAGGATTTTCTGTGCTAAAAAAGAGAAAAAAAGGTGGGACATGCGCCCAGTGATAATAAGGTTGAAAATAAAAACGATCAGAGCCATCCACCCAAAACCGCTGGCTGCGGTAAAATGAAAGACTTCGCTGAAGAAAAAGAGAGCAAAAGAAGCAAAAAGAACGCCACAAAAACTTAAGAAGTTCGAAGTGGCAATGATCTGTCCTCTTTCGCTGTCGTTGCTTTTGATCTGTAAATAAGAGTCAAATGGAACAAGGTAGAGACCCCCTACAATTCCTAGAAGAATGAGCAAGATGACCACAACTAGGAAAAATTTAGAAAAGATAAATAAAAGCAGAAAAAAAAGTGAGATTAAAAACCCTGCAAAACAGGAAAGAGCAAGAGCTCCCTCACCTTTTGCCCACTTGCCGGCGAGAAAAGAGCCAAGCGCAATTCCAATTGCGGTGGCAAGAAAAAGATACCCGCCATCTACCTCACTCAAATGGAGGGATTGTATGGCAAAGGGGATAATGTTGAGTTGTGCAAACCCTCCTATGAAGAGAAAAAAAGCAGAGCCAAAAATTGCTGAAAGGAGATTGGGAGTGCGCGCACTGGTTTTTAAGGTTTTATAGATTTCATAGAAGAAAAATGGGTTGATGCGCTTGGCAGAGCCTTGCGGAGCTGTTTTTTGAATCTGAAAAGAGCTGATGAACCCCAAAAGAGAGAAGAAACAGCAGGAAAGAGAGACCACGTAGAAGTTTTTGTGGGAAATGTCGGTGAGAAACGATGCCAAAAAAGTTCCTAAAATAATGGCCAAAAAAGTAAACGAGGTCAAATTTCCATTGGCTTTAGAGACGTTCATGGGTTCTACGATTTCTGGGATGATTCCATATTTGGAAGGCCCAAAGATGGCACTATGGGTCGCAAGGAGAAAGAGGAGAAAGTAGAGCCAAGCTGTTGTTTCTAAATAAATTGCCAAGATGCTAAGCAGCATGATGATCAGCTCAAAGCTTTTCATGAAGACAATAATGGTTCTCTTGCTTAAGCGATCGGCAAGAACGCCTGCTGCAGAAGAAAAAACAAGAAAGGGTATGACGAAAAGAGCTCCAGCAAGAGAGAGGATGGCGGGCGCCATTTCAACCCCTTCTTTGTCGATCAAAAAGTAGACGACGAGAAGCTTGAAAATGTTATCATTGAGGGCCCCTAAAAATTGGGTAATGTTCAAAAAAAGAAAAGAGTTTTTAGGAACAAATCCCATATTACAACCTTGCCGAGAAGCGATTCTGAAGATTCTGGAAACAGCGACTTTTATACACAAAGAACTTGGAAAATCGATTTCTGGAGCACGCCAAAAACTCGGAGATGGAAGATCGTAAACTACCCCATATTTCATTAATATTGGGTAGTTTACGATCTTCTAGCCGCGAGGATTTTCGCGTAGCTTCAAAAATCGATTTTCCAAGTTCTTTGTGTATACAAGGCAGCTGTTCCATCAATTTCCATATGTAACGAAAGTGGCTCGCTTCGCTATGATTTCTTATATTACTATTTTGTGTATCATGCCGGTTTTGACAAAAAAAGAAATGACGAAATCTAAAAATTGTGACTTTTCGATGAAGCAAGAAAAGGTTATTTTTAGCAACTATCTCGAAGAGCTTTATGAAGTTTTGAAAAAACATCTCTTTTCCCACCTCTCTCTGTCCTCTCTTATTTATGTATTTGTTCCAAGCGATAAGGTCAAGCAATGGTTGTTGCAGCGACTGGCCCGGGAGGAAGGAATTGTGGGCGGGATCTCTTTTTGTACTCTTGCAGATCTTTTTCCCCTCTTCAAAAAACAGCTCTTTCCGGATATTTTTGATCTGGAGCTCATTTTACAAGAAGAAATTTTTTTAAAAAGGTCACAAAACCAAAAAGATGAAAAAGAAGCGACTCTGTGGAATTTCTTGGAAGAAAAAGGCTCTCTTTCGCAAAAAAAAATCGTGCAACTATCCCAGATTCTTTCCACTCTCTTTTTCCAGTATGGCATCTATGGAAGAGAGCACCTCTCTTCTTGGGAAAAGCCCAAGGGTTGGCAGGAGGCGCTCTGGCATGAGATTTTTGACCGCAAGAAGTGGAAAACACCTGCGAAAGATCTTTTTTTTCTGGAAAACAAAAGTTTTGAAAAAGATCTTACGATCCACCTCTTTGCTCTAAACCATCTTCCCTCTCTTCATCGAGAAATGATCCACCAGCTTTCCTTACAGCATCCCGTCTTTTTCTACCTTCTTTCTCCTACCTTTTGCTTTTGGGAAGATCAAACATCGGACAAAGAGAGAAGGACTCTCTTCCAATTGTGGAAGAAAAAAAAGCTTTCTCAAAAGCAGATGGAAGAGATGGATCTCTACATACAAGGTCGCAATCCTCTACTTGCAAATCTGGGTAAAGTAAACCGGGAACTATTGAAAATCTTAGACAGAGAGGAAATGCAAATCGAAGAGCGTTATCTCCCTGTGCAGAGAGATTCTCTTTTGCATAGCATTCAGGAAGACCTTCTCTCTTTAACAAATCCTCAGCTAGAAGAAAAAGAGAAGATTTTTGCAGAAGATCGGTCTGTGCAGATCCACCAAGCAGCATCTCTCATGCGAGAAGTGGAAATTCTCTACGACTTTCTTTTACAAAAAATCCACAAAGAGCAGCTTTCTTTTTCCGATGTGATGGTGGTAGCTCCAGAAATTGCTCTCTATGAGCCTTTTATCCACCAAGTGTTTGGCGATGGACCAATTCCGTACCAAATTTTTGACCTATCTTTGTGTGAAAAGAGTTTTTTTGCGCGGGGAATTCGTGATTTTTTCCGTTTGGTTCATTCCAAATGGACAAAAGAAGATCTTGCGCGTTTGTTCGAAAATCCAGCTCTTTTGAGCAAACATGCCATCGATTGGGAAGAGATTTCTTCTCTATTGCCACGTGCTGGATTTACTTGGGGTCTCGACAAAGAGCATCGTAAGAGATTTATCGATTCTCAAGGGGATGTAAGTGGACAAGGAAGTTGGCAAGATGTTTTTGATCGCCTTATTGAGGGATTTGCTTTGAGCCCAGAGGAAAACGATCCCATATCTTTTCCTGTTTTTTTTGAAAAAAGCAAAGCTGCACTACTGGACCGTTTCCTTTTCTTGTTTGGCCAGCTGAAAAAAGATATCGCCTTTTTGGAAAGTTCTTGCTCGTTGTCGGTAGAGGAAATGGCCGACTTTTTCGAAAAGATAGCCACTTTTTATTTTGCCATCGAGGAGAGAAACAGCTGCGAGCAAAAAGCCTTTTCTCTTTTTCAACAAGCATTAATACACATGCGCCAAAAAGCTAAAAAATTTGGGAAAAAGAAATTTTTTATCGAAACTCTTTTTGCGCATTTGTGGAAAAAAATGCAAGCTTCCTATGCAACCTCTACCAATTTACTGGAAAAGGTGGAGTTTTCTTCCTTCCAAGAGGGTGCTTTCGTTCCGTCCAAAGTCATCTGTTTGCTCGGGTTGCAAGAGGATTTTCCAAGAAATGAACCAAGATCTTCTTTGCATCTGCTCTACAAAGAAAAAACAAAGGAGTTTGTCTCTTTGCTCAGTGAAAGGGATCGCTCTCTTTTTTTAGAGGCTGTTTTATCGGCAAGAGAGACTTTGTACATGAGCACGCCATCGCAAAGCACGCAAGAAGGAAGGTCTCTTCTTATAGAAGAGTTTCTTTCTTATGTAGAAAGTAGGTTTTCCTTTGAAAAGGGCCTTGAGCATCAGATGATTACTCTCCATCCCCAGTTTTCTTTTGATCGAAGCTATTTCGTGAACAAAAAAGATTTTACAAGTTTTTCTTCTCTCTCTTTTCGTGCAGCTGCCTGCTTGTATCAAGAAAAAAAAGAGAGGGAAAATATTTGGCAACAAGAGCTTCCACAGGCTACGGAAGAGATAATCGATGTCAAATCTTTAGAGCTGGTTGCAAAGCATCCGATCAAGTTCTTTTTCCAAAAAGGACTAAAAATTTTTCTCGAAGAAGAGCAAAACGAGAGTTTTTTCCTCTCTCCTTTGCAGAAATATTCTCTGCGCAACTCTTTGTTGAAAAATGAGAGGGAAACCATTGTACAATCTTTGCAAAAGAAGAGCTCTTTTTGTTCTGGAACTATCCTGGAAATTTTGAAAGAGGAGGCAGAAAAAGAGCTTCTTTCCTATGAAGATAAGCTTATTGCTCTTGGTGTAGACACAAAGAAAATTTTCTTTGTCGACATGGTGGAGGGATGCGAAGAGGCGGTCTTTCAAAGAGATCATTGGATCTCTCCTCCAATAGAGATTGTAAGAAATGAAAGCAGAGTCAAAATTGTCGGGCGGCTCGAAGGACTATCTCCTCTGGGGCTTCTGCATCACGGAGAGGGTCTTTTTTGGGACTGGATGCGAATCTTCCCAAAACTACTAATCTACTGTCATCTCCCTTTTTTCGAAAAAGGAGATCTGCTTTTTTCCAAGGCAGGAAAGAAAAAGAAGTTTTCCATCACAGATCCCCTCTTTCATTTGAGTCGTTATTTGGACTATTACGAGAAAGCCAAGAAAGCACCCTCTCCCTTAATCAGAGAGTGGGCGCAACTCTTTTTTGGCACAGAGCAAGCATGGGACGATGTGATTTCCAAGACCAACTTTATGTCTAGAAGTGAAGATCCCTATCTGCATCGCCTTTTCTTTCTTTCCGAAAAGCCAAAGGCTGCCTCTTTGCACAAGCAGTGGAAAGATGTTGTGTGTCAGGCGTTTGCACCGATACTGCCTCTTTGTTTAGAAAAGAGATCAGAGGTGAAAGATGTCCTTTGATTGTTTGAAAAAAGAGACGGATCTTTTTGGGAAGTTTCTTTTAGAAGCTTCTGCGGGCACTGGAAAGACCTTTGCCATCGAGCAAATAGCAACGCGCCTTCTTGTTGAGAAAAAAGAGCCTCTATTGCTGGAAGAGATTTTGATGGTGACTTTTACCAAAAAAGCAGCAGTCGATTTGAAGAAAAGAATTTTTGCCAACATAGAAAAGACCCTGTGCATGGCGCGCGGGCAGCTCTGCGAAAAGACAGCTTTTCCGGAGTATCTTTTTTCTCTTCTAGAACAAGGACAAAGAGAAAAAATCGTACGACTATTGCAAGAAGCACTTCTATTTTTCGACAGAGCGCAAATTTTTACGATTCATGGATTTTGTTTGCGCATGCTTCAGGAGTTTTCTTTTGAGGCAAGGGAAAGCTCTATTTTCTCTTTTCAAGAAAATGAAGATGAGGAAAAACTTCTCAAGGAAACTTTTTTCGACCTTCTTCATTATGAGGATGTTCAAGAAGAATTTTTCCCTTCTCAGGCCTTCATTGTGCTGAAAAAGTTTCAGGAGCCAAAAAGGCTCTTGCGCTATCTCTACAATGCCCGCGCTAGAGAATCCATGCCTCCAAAAATGCTGATCGGCAATATACAGGATGCAATCGATTCGTCATCTTTTTCCAGCAAAGAGTTTATAGACTCTTTTTCCATGCTTTTCCCCTATTTTAAGATCTCTTCTTTTAACAAAAATGAAATAGAAGCGGAAGTAGGTCTCTTGGCTTGTCTATTAGAAAAAAAGAAGGTGACATTTGCTGATGTGGAAGAGCTGATTAAAACTCGTTGCCAGTTGTTTTCTTTCCTCGATCCTAGAAATAAGAAGGCAAAAGGTTCCGAGTTTACAGAGCTTGTAGCAAAAGCGCCTCAATTTTGGAGGCTGCAAAAACAGCTGCAGCCCATCTTGCAAAAAGCAGTCTCTCCTTCCCATATCGTCTCTCTTTTACAGAATGCCTTTTTGAAAAAATTGGAAAAAAATCTAGAGAAAAACGACCTTTTTACCTTTGATTGGATCTTGAAAAAGATGAGAAGCGCTTTGCACAAGAAAGAATTTGTAGAAGCGGTTCGGGCAAAATATCGTGCGGTGATGATCGATGAGTTTCAGGATACCGATCCTTTACAATGGGAGATTTTTCGCATCCTGTTTTTAGAAGCAAAGCGGCCTCTTTCTTTTTTTCTGGTGGGGGATCCCAAACAATCCATTTATCGCTTTCGCAAGGCCGATCTTTATACCTATTTTGCAGCGGCCAAGTTCTTGGGAAAAGAGTCTCGGTTTTTTTTGGATACAAACTACCGCTCTTCTCCTTCTTTAGTGAAAGCTTTGAATGCACTTTTTTCTTTTGAGACAGCACCTTCCTGGCTCTCTTTACCTAAGTTGCAACAAGAGCTTCTCTACCATCCTGTAAAGGCCGGGCTTTCTCATGAAGAGGCATGGAATGATGGTAAGAGGTCTCTTCATTTTTTTATCGCAGCGCCAAAAGAAAAAGAGTTCTTTTTTGCGGAAAAGTTTTTTTTCTCTTATCTGGCACGAGAAATCCACCATCTGCATGCGGATTGCCACGTTGCTTATCAGCACATGGCCATTTTGGTAAAAGATCGATATCAGCAAGAAAGACTCAAAGAGTATTTTTTACAACAGAATGTTCCCCTCTGTTCGAAAAATCAAAAACCTTTATCTGAATGGGATGCGCTCTGGGCCTTTCGCGAATTTTTTCAGGCGCTTTTCTCTTTGGACCGTTCTTCTCTTTGCCGCGCACTTGCGGGTCCTTTTATTCAGTGGTCGCTGCAAGAGATCTCCTTGGATTTTGAAGAACGTCTTCCTGAAATACTTGCACAATTTGCTTCTTTAAAAGAAGTTTTGGAAACCCGGGGATTTTCCCATTTTTTTCGCGCTTTTCTTGCCTCTGTGTGGAAGAAAGATAAAATGAGCGTTTTAGAAAGGCTAGTTTCTAGAAAAGATCTTTCCCTCTACTTAGAGTGTTTATCTCTTTTCGATCTATTTGTAGAGCATGAGGGAGAAAGAGGATCTGTGCATAAGAGTTTGGATTCTTTTTTTGAAAAAGTGAAAGAGCTCTCGCTGGAAAATGAAAAAATCCCTTCGCAAGAGGGAGTACAAGTCATGACTTTGCATGGTTCGAAAGGACTAGAATTTACAGTTGTCTTTGCCCTCGGCCTTGCTTCTTTTTCACCTTCTTTCGAGGACGAAGAGTCGATTGTAGAAGAAGATGCGGAAAAGATGCGCCAGTTTTACGTAGCTCTTACTAGAGCAAAAAAGAGAGTCTATGTCCCTTTTATTTGGGGAAAAGAGAAAAAAATAGAAAAGGGAAAAATTTCTGCGTCCGACCTTTTTTGCTCCCATGTTCTACACGATCGTTTACATGAGCACACGATTTCTTTTCCCGATTTTATAGAGAAAATGGATCGTTTAAAAGAGAAGGGGCATTTGAGCTATGAAAAAATTGAAGAAGAACACATAGGTCCCTCTACTTGCTTGGAAGAGACAGAGCTCATAGCTCCTCCTGTGCTTTCTCTCAAAAGAACCTCTGCTCGCTTTCATTCTTTTTCAAGCCTTACACAGCGAGAAGTGGAGAAAAAGGAGAATGTGCTTCAGGATGAAAACTATCTTTTTTCCTCTCAGAGGCTTCCACTGGGAAAAGAGATGGGTATATGGATCCATCGCATCTTTGCAAAGGTTTTTTCCTCTTCGCGAGAAGAAAGAATAGAAACCATTATCGAAGAAGAGCTTTTTGGCTCTCCTTTTGCTCCCTATTGTGGAAAGATTCAAGAAATGGTGGGCTACGCTCTTGCGCAACCTTTGGAAATGAAAGGAAAGAGGTTTTGCTTGCAAGAGATCGATCGCAAAGAGCTTTTTGCAGAAATGGAATTTCTCTTTCCTGCACTTCCTACATTCGATTTGATGAAAGGCTCGATCGATCTTATTTTTTTCCATGAAGATAAATATTATTTTATCGATTGGAAGACCAATTGGCTGGGAGATGCGGCCGAGCTGTATCAAAGGGAATCTTTGGAGAGAGCAATGCAAGAACACCAGTATTTTCTACAGGCAAGCATCTATCAACATGCGGCGGAACTCTTCGTACAGAAGGCAAAAAAAAGCGTTTCTTTTGGAGGCGCCTTCTATCTTTTTTTACGAGGGCTTTCTCCAACGAGAGAAAAAAATCAGGGTGTTTTTGCATTTATGCCCGAGAGATTGCACCAGGAGACAGCTTCATGCATGCAGCCACTTCTTCTTTAGAAATGAATATTTTTTCTCCCCTAGAGATTGCTTTTGCAAAACAAGTACTCCAAGATTTCACCAAAGAAAATGAAGAGGAGGCTTTTTTCCTTTCTTTTCTCTTTGCAGCTTCTTTGGAAGGACATCTGTGTACCTCTCTGAAAGAAAAACTCTCCCCTGATCCGTCTTTTCTTTGGGAAAGAGAGGGAAAAGAGAGAAAGGAAAAGATAGAAGAGAAAATCATTGCAGGATTTCGCAAGCTTCTTTTGCAAAAAGATTCGTTTTTTTCTCCATTGATTCGTTTCGAAGAAGATCGCGCCTATTTACCGAAAAATTATTTTTTTGAAACGAAAATTGTAGACCAACTCTCTCAGCGTTTGCAAGCAAAACCAAAAGAGCTTTTTCATCGCGAAATATTTTTTTCAGAGCTGCAACGATGTGTCGGAGAAAAACAGTTGCAAAAAGAGCAGGTAGAGGCAATAGAGAAAGGTTTTGATATGTCTCTTTCGTTGATCGTGGGAGGGCCCGGAACAGGAAAGACATTTACAGCTTCCATTATGATTGCTCTTTTTTCCCTCTCTTTTGCACACGAACAGAAAAAACAATTACGCGTAGCTTTGACAGCCCCCACGGGAAGAGCTGCCGATCATTTAAAAGAAGCGGTTTTGAAGCATTTGCCGCCGCAAGCGAGCCTAGAGCTTGTTTCTTCTACGCTACACTCTCTATTAAAAATACGAGAGGACAGGCCCTTTGCGGCAAAGAGCTTTTGCGCTGATGTAATTATTGTGGATGAATCCTCTATGATCGATCCCACACTGATGGCCTCTCTTTTAGCCTCCTCTTTGCCCACTTCTCGACTCATTCTTATGGGGGACTCCCATCAGCTGCCAGCGATCGAAGGAGGTAGCATTTTTTTCGAAATGGCTAAAAAAGAGAGTTGGAAGGGAAAAAATTTTGCTACCTTGTTAAAAAAGCCCATGCGCTTTGAAAACGAAGAGATCCTCTTGTTTTCCCAAGCGGTTTTAGAGGGAGATCTGAAGAAAGGACTGAACAGGGATGACAAGGGAGTCTCTTTTCTTTTTTCCGAAGAAAAAGAGATGCAAGAGAGATTTTTTTTGGAAGGGGCGTCTTTCTTTTCGCCGCCATTTGTGGGCGATGTGGACTTAAGTGCGTGTTTTGCTCATATGCAAACCCTGCGCCTTCTTTCCCCTTTAAGAAACACAAAGAATGGGGTAGATGCTTACAATCAAAGATTTTTGTGCCACTTGATGCACCAGCTTTCCTTGGGCCAAGAGGCCGTTATTCCCGTTCTTATCACTCGTAACGATACGGACAAAAAACTATCCAACGGAACGCTGGGAATGATCAAGACCTACTATCGCAAGGAAAAAGCTTTTCCGCATTTTTCTGATCTCGTCTATTTTTGGAATGCAAAGGAAGCTACTATGCGCAGCTTTCCTCTTTCTTCTCTTGGATCCTATGAATATGGCTACTGTCTTTCGGTCCATAAAAGTCAGGGCAACGAATTTTCCAAGGTAGTTCTTCTTCTCCCTCCGGGAAGCGAAATCTTTGGCAAAGAGATGCTCTATACTGCAGCTACGCGCGCAAAAAAAAGCCTTCTTGTGATGGGAAGTAAGAAAACAATAGAAGAGCTCTTTAAAAAAGAATCTTTAAAGAGCTCAGGAATACTGGAGAAATTGCGTCTTTTGGAAAAAGAAAATCTTTAAGCGTTTTTCTGTAACAATGCAGCCAGTCTTGATTTGTTGCGCGATGCACAATTGGATTTTAAAATACCCTTTTTCACGCCTTTGTCAAGAAGACTATGGATAAGAGAAAGTTGTGATTTCAGCTTGGTTGCATCTTCTTTTTTTTGCACCGCAGAATGCAATGAGCGAATTGCCTTTTTTGTTTTGGAACGAAAAGATTTGTTGTCCAAGCGCTTTTTATTATTTTGTATGTCGCGCTTTTGAGCCTGAGGTCTGCGTGGCTTATTTTCTTTTTTCTGAGGTTGTTTAGCCTCTGCAGGAGCAGCTGCTTTCGCTTTTTGCTCTTTACCTTCTTGAGCTTTAGCTGGTTCTGCTGGCTTTTGCTCTGTTTGGTTATTTTCCATTTCTCCTCGCGGGGGTTATAGAATTTTCTGAAATGGGATCACTATAAATAGGTGCGAATATTCCGTCAAAGGGATATTTTTTTAAGGTATGATTAAGAGCGGCGGCGCATAGGAAAAATTTTACAGAGCATGCCTAAATAATGCTTACGATCTTTCAACACTAAGTTCTTGGCAAATCTCATTGCGCTGTGGGAACAAACTCGTCTAATCCCAGAAGCTGCTGCACTTTTTGCAATGCGAGAAAACCCCTTTGCATGCCTTGTGTGTAAAGCTCCTCTCGTTCTTGGTGATCTTCCTTATCAGCTGCATCTCCTTCATCTTCCGATTCAATCCTTGCAAGGTTTTGCAGGCAACTTTTAGATACAATAACATAGAAATGATTATGCGCAGCTTGGAGTTCTTCTCGCTCGGGGTGAACATTTGAGCCAAATCCCAATATATAGTAAGCAGAGGGGACATTTAAAGGAACTTTCTCTAGGAGAGCATTGACATCTTTTTCGTTTGAAAGCTGCTTATTATTTCTTACATCTCGAACATCTAATCCTACTATGACAACATCCAATCCAATGGAAAGCATTGTTCCATAGCCTGGAAAACATCCTGCAACACCAGAAGCCACCTCTGCAACGCCTCTCCAGAGTTGTCCTCTAGAAATGCGCTGAATGGCAAAAAGGGTTCCCACAGCCAAGCCGAAAACGGGAAGCCGTTTTACAAGGATTTGAATCTGTTTCGTTGTTTCTTTAATCGCTTGTTCTAAAAACATTTTATCCGACACTTCCACTACCTGCGGCATTACAGCCAACGCTGTTTCTAATAAACTTCTAAATTCTCTTAAAGAAGCAAACAAACTATACTTTTTAACTATTTTAACCCCAGCACCTACCATCGCATCCCAATCATCTATGTAACGATTGGAAGTCAAACTAAATACTGCGCCCCTGACTCTACCATCGAAATCCATTCTTTCCAGGTTCATATCAACACTGCCTTGCAGCTGAGGACGTGCATTTGGAGCTTCATCCCGATCTGCGCCAAAACCACGGCGAGAAGACAATATAAAACCCAGCTCGAATGCAATAGAAATGTAGCGGCCATAAGGAAAAAATAGAGATGCAAGAACAAGCGTTTCTATACAACCACCCAAAACAGATGTTTTTCTCTGAGAGGAGATCATACCCAGTGCTCGAAAAGGCAAATTTAATACAGCAGTCAATTCAGGAGAGACTTTGCCTATTTCGCAAGCTGTATTAATAGCAATATTAACTGATGATCGCACAACTTGGTTGCCCTTCCAATTTTCTAAACAGTGAAACATGTTTTTCCTCCTTGTGGGCTGATTATATTAGCCTAAATATGATACCATCTACATCTGTATATTGGCCAATGCTCTTCAAAAAGGTAGAGACTTGGATAAAGAGTCCATCTCTATCGCAGTG
>JAJZPH010000003.1 GCA_021811265.1 bacterium | reverse complement strand
AAAAAAAACAGGAAAAAAATGACGAGAAGCATTCCAAGTGCTAGCAAATAATTTACTTTTGAAACGCGTCAGAAACTCGTGTTTTTAAAGATTATAAAAGGCAATTTTATACTAAAACCTTGCATGCAACTAGAGAACTCACGTTACAAACTGTCAGCAACAAACACTTTCGAGAAAAATCTACAACGAATGCAAAAAAAAGCTATCAAAAGAATTTTGAGAGCTTTGGAACAAAACGATAAAGAGCTGTGTTTTTAATTAGTGTCCCCCTAACTACCCCTCTACTACTAATAGTGGTTCTCCAGCTGCTGGTACGCGTGCTGCTGCGAATTGCCTTTGTAGATAATGAATATCGCCAGGATTCTCGAGCGCTTTTGGTCTTCTTGTATTTTCAATGTCTTTGGTTTTCTCATCATAAACAGCATCGACAATCACCAGGATGCAATAGACAGATGACAAAGTCAAAGTTCCCATTGTTGACAAAACGGTAAATGACAACGCAATTCCTACAATGGAAAACGAGACCAGAGCAACGTGCGTGGTGCTTTTCACAATCTTGAGCATGGCAGATCTTGAATCTCGGACTGTATGAATCCGAGGATTCCGATACAAATTTATTCCCTCTTTCAAATCGAAAAGATCTTTTCCCAAAGTGTAGACATTTCCAAAAAGAGCAAGCGGTTTTAACGGTCCAAATTTTAGCACTGCCACTCGAAAAATCTTCAGAGCAGTCGCCGTATCTGCAAACAAGTCGCATGTTTTTCGAAGAGCATCTTCAAAATCAGAGAGCCCACGTGTAGCTCTTGGGCGTGTAGCTCTTGGGTTAGTCCAAGCACGGAAACACTCATTTGCCGTTTTCCCAATTTTGCAGTAAATCAACACATCTGCGCCAGTTGCAGCAAGAACGCGAACGTTTTTACATATTAGGGCAGCGTTCTGTCCAAATAGTAAGACCTGGCTTAAGTCAAAGAATTTTTGCTGTAGAAGAATGTCGCAAATATTTTTGAGAAGCGAAAACTCCTTGTTGGCCTCTTTGGTGAGGGTGCGTGTATTGAGCATGATTTCTACATAGCTTTTCTCGTGAGGATACTCGGCCCGAGTTACCGGTGTCGCCGTTATTGCCATAAAAACTCCATATGGTTATTGAAAGTCGCCATTAAGTTTACACCAAAGGGAGAAAAAAACAGGACAAAATTGATGGGAAGCATTCCAAGTGCTAGCAAATAATTTACTTTTGAAACGCGCCAGAAACTCGTGTTTTTAAAGATTATAATCGATGAAAAACTTTCATCTCGACGCAGATAAAAAAATTTCAATTGCATCTTTTCGGAAACATTTTTTTTAAAAAACCAGCAAAAGATCATCTTGCAAAGCGCATGTCCCTACAGATAGCGCAGACATAGAAACAACTTCTTTAAGGAGACGAAAGAGAGGGCAAGAGTCTCCGGCATCTGCCTTCGATGTCGTTCGCTGTTACGGCATACTTTGTCCAACCAGATAATAAAGCCCAAGTGCCAAGAAGAGACATAAGCGTAAACATGGAAAAAGATGCCGAGACAAAAAACAGACCCAAAACTCCAAACACATCGGACACCAAATGCGCTACCGCTTTTGCCACTTTTGCAATTTCAATAATCAGCATATCCTCTATGAGTTGTTCTGCTTCTTCGCTGGGATCTTGCACTTGATATAATTGACTGAATAGATGCATCGATTTTTTGAGATCGATGACATTATAAATGACTGCAGCGCTGTTCATCGCAAAAACAAAGCAGTTCGTGCCAAGAGATGTCAATGGAGCAATTTGCAACACATGCAAAAAAATCGCCCCATAAGCTACCTCTTGCACTAGGGTAGTTATGTCTTGTCCAAACTCTTCTCTCTTCGTGTTGGCCCAAACGCCAAAATCATGAATGGACTTGCCAATAACAAATAATGCCGGTACCACTAAAAACCTGCCTCTATAAAACAAACATTTGGGAATTGTAAGGAACAAAATTTATTTTTTACAATTCTCAAGTTTCCATTCAAATCAAACACAATATCCAATTCTTCTTTTTTCCTATACCCAAAGAACTTGAAAAATCGGCTTTGAGAGCACGCAAAAAAACCAATTTTTCAACGAAAAACATGTGATCTCTTTGCTTCTTCGACATCCACAACATTTGTCCAAAGAGTCATGATGCAGTACGAAGCTAGAATAGCCGATGTTGCAATGGGAAGAGAGACAGCAGTGCCCAAAAAGATCGGTAAAACTCCAAGGATGTCAACGATGATATGCAATGCCGTCTTTTCCGCTTTTATCCATGAAAGCATCCTCTCATCGTCATCCCCGTCGAAATTTAAAAACTCTTGTCCATGCTTTTTAAGATCTATCAAGTTGTAGGCAAGAGCAGCTCCACTCGCTACAGCGTTGCATTTCGCTAAGAGAGGGGAAGCCATCTTAATAAACATTGTCCTATTTAATAGCATGGTCACATAAGCGAGTTCTTCTACTTTTGTAGCAGCGTCATGTGCAACCGCACTAACAGCTAGGGCTCGAAAATCCATGCTTTTCCATCTAAAAGAGAAGCTTGCAATCTTTTTCACATCGCGCAAGAAATCCCAAAAAATATCAGCAGCAGCACAACTCCCACCTAAAAGACTCACAGCGTGGGAAGTTTCTGCCAATGTTTTGTATTTTAAGCTTTTTGCAGCCTCTCCAATCAGCACAAAAGAGTGTTCCACTAAAGACCATCCCAAATAATGATCGGGAAGCCTATCAATTATCTGCTCACAACCATGACCCAATGACGAAAGAAATCGGAAATTATAGTCAAAAAAATTGGCAATTATCATACCCACCTGCTTGGCTGAAATTAGGGTTTATAAATGGTAGCATATAAAGAAAAAAAGGGGGAAAGAAAAAAAATTTTAAGTCCAAAATGAAAATATCACCTTACCTCTCTTCCCTACCAAAGAAGCAAGTCTCTTTCCAAGTTCTTTGTGTATATGATCTGTTAGAAATAAAATAATTAACAACGTAAAGCTTTGCGTTTAAAAAAACAACTAACTAACGCGAGTTTTGGATATGCCGCTCTATGAAAAAGGCAGATATTTCAGATGATTTAACAACCAAAATTGGGAAAATAGAGGTCGAAGACGCCCTCATTTTCCCAATTTTGGTTGTTAAATCGCTGAAAGATAGCCCTTTTTCATGAGTGCCTTATCCAAAACTCGCGTTAACTATCAAGGAGAGGTGTTAAAGAAGAGCGAGTCCTTCCATTCTTTCTCACCCTTTAACTCACACGCTTTTTCACTTAATTCTACTTCTTTTGCGCGAGACCAAAGAGTCATGATGCAATAAGAAGACAGACAAGACGCAGTTATAATGGGAACAGAAATTGGGATACCCAAAAGGAAGGAAAGCACTCCCAAAATGTCAACAATGATGTGCAACGCAGTTTTTTCAATCTCTACCCATCGAAGAAGTTGCGCTTCTCGAGCAAACTCTTCGGCCTTCTCTTTCTCTCCAAACAAGCTTATTACTCCTTCGGTTATTTCTACTTGAGTCGTTTCGAAAAACTTTAATCCATGGCGTCCAATGTCTATCAAATTGTAGAAAAGTGCGGCTCCACTAGCTATAACGTTGCATCTCGCTAAGAGAGGGGAAGCCATCTTAACAAAAGTTGTTTTATCTAATAGCATTGCCACATAGGAAAGTTCTTCTATCTTCATGGCAATTTTACGAAGCGCTATGTCTTTCATTTTGAAATTGAAGCTTACAGCATTTTTCACATCGCGCAAGAAATCCCAAAAAACATCGGCAGCGGCGCAGCTCCCTCCCAAAAGGCTCACAACATGGGAAGTTTCTGCCAATGTTGTGTATTCTAAGCTTTTTGCAGCCTCTCCAATCAACACAAAAGAGTTCTCCACTAAAGACCATCCCAAATAATGATCGGGAAGCCTATCGATTATCTCTCTACAATCGCAAAGCAACGATCCCACAAATCGCAAATTATATCCCAAAAAAGAAACAACCATATCCACCTACTCGCTGTCATTAAATTCAAAGTGCGTGAATGATAGCAGAAAAAGAAAAAAAAGAGAAAAAAAATTTGTGTATGTGCAACCAGTGCTGTCAACTTAAGGGGCTTTGCCCCCTAAACCCCATCAAAGAACGCAGTCCTAAGAACTTAAGTTCTTTGGAAACCTAGAACACTGGGTTTCCAAAGGGCATGCCCTTTGGGAGAGCATAAGAGCGCAGCTCTCGAATCCTTAAGGAACTGTCATTCAAACAACCGATGCAAGGGAGAATTTTTCTAGATAGCCGCGGCAAAAATCTAGAGCCGACATCCTGCGCTTGCCCTCCAATTGCACCTCCTCGATCAAAAGCGATTTTTTTCCACAGTAGATGATCAGACGATCTTTGTCGAAAAGAAATGTGCCGCTGCTTCCAGAGTCTGGAAGTACGCGAGAGCGAAATATTTTTAACCGCAGTTTCTTATGCACACTCCAACACCAGGAAAAAGCTCCCGGATGAGGAGAAAGAGCCCGAATCTTATTGTGGAGATGCTCGGCATCTTCTTTCCAGTCGATCAAGCACTCTTCCGTATTAATTTTGGGCGCGTAGGTGACAAAGGCAGCATCCTGAGCAGTGGGAATGATTGTGTCAAAGCAGAGCAGCACATCGGGAAGAAGGTGTTGTGCCTCTTGGCAGAGCCTCTCTTCCAACTCGCCACAGCTCTCTTCTGCAAAAATCTCTATTTTTTGAGAGGCCAGCATATCCCCTGCATCCATCTGCAAAGCCATTTTCATAATGGTGATGCCCGTTTCTTTTTCGCCCTGCATCAAACATCGCTGCATGGGAGCTGCGCCGCGATATTTGGGAAGTAAGCTTGCATGGACGTTAAGGGGAGCCTTGTTGGGGACGTTCAGAAGAGCTTGTGTGAAGATCTGACCATAAGCTGCAACGACAAAAAAATCCGCATCAAGCTTTCGCATGGACTCGATAAAGTTTGGATCTGAAGCTCTTTGGGGCTGAAAAATAGGGATGAGGGGCAGCTCTTCCAAAGCTGTTAATTTTACGGGAGGAATGAGAGTTTTGCCAAAATGTTCTCTATCGCTTTGGGTCACGACAGCAACGATGGGCATCTTCTTGCGCACAAGCGCTGATAGAATTTTAGAAGCAAATAGAGGAGTTCCAAAAAATATGATGCTCATCCGTTTTCAGCAAAGCTTTCGATCTCATCTGCCGTTTCTGCACTTTCTTCACAAGATTTTTTCGTAATACCACCAAGGTCGATCAGACCTCTTTTAGAGGTTGTACAAAAATCCAGCCAGTGGCGCACTTCGGGATAAGGGAAAACCTCTTCTTCAATCTTTTTTAGCGCTTCGGACAATCGTAGGTTCATGCGATAGGTGATGCGAAATGCTTTCGCCAAGGCCAACCGCACTTCTAAGGGAAATTGATGTCTCCTGAGCCCAACCCTATTTAACCCAGCCACACGAAAGGGCACATCTCCTCCGATAATGTAAGGAGGAACGTCCAAAGGAACACGACTAAATCCTCCTACCATGGAATAACATCCAATTTTGGTGTACTGGTGCACAGGAGTGAACCCTCCAATAATGGCAAAATCTTCCACTTTTACATGGCCTGCAAGCATGGAGCTATTGGCCATGATCACATTGTTTCCAATCACGCAGTTATGCGCTACATGACAATTGGCCATGAGCAAACAGTTGTCACCAATTTTGACAACAGATTCTTTGCCGCAAGAAGAGTTGACCGTTACATATTCGCGAATTTGGCAATTTTTACCAATTTCAACATAGGTTTTTTCTCCGCGATATTTCAAATCTTGGGGTTTTGTCCCAATGACAGCTCCGGGCCAAATGACCGTATCTGCGCCAACCGTTGTAAAACCGTCAATATAAGCATGGGATTTGATTACCACCCGATCGTGCAGAATCACATTTGCCTTCACAACAGCAAAAGGCTCAATGGTCACATCATTTCCAATCTGTGCACCGGGCTCTACTATAGCTAGAGAATCTATCTTTGAATTTTTCATAGTGTTTCGGTAAAACTTGAAAGTTGTTCCTTGTTTACAAGAGCAAAGCTAAGCCATGCTTCTACTACCACGCGATCGTCAACCATCGCATGCGCCTGAATTTTTCCTCCCTTGCTGCTAATATGCAATCCCTTTACATGCAGAAAAAGAAGGTCGCCGGGAAATACAGGCCTGCGGAATTTGGCATCGTTAATATTCAAAAGAACTGCAATTTTTGTCTGATAGCCCTTTTGATGCACCAAAATTCCACCTGTCTGCGCCAGTGCCTCTAGAATCAATACGCCTGGCATGATGGGCACTGAAGGAAAGTGACCCTGGAAAAATGCCTCGTTGATCGTCACGTTTTTTTGTCCAATGATCGCGCCCTCATCTAAATTTAAATAGACCACCCGATCCACAAGCAAAAAAGGATAGCGGTGTGGTAAAATTTCTGCGATCTGTTTAGGGCCCAATATTGTTTTTCTCAATTCTTTCATCCTTAATTTTTCACCATCATATGATTATAGACCTTCTTTGCCAAAGAAATATTCGCCGCATGGCCTGAACGGATAGCAATGATATGTGCTCGCAATCCTGGAATCAAGGCAAAATCACCAACCAAGTCAAGAATCTTGTGCCGCACCAGTTCATCGGAATATCGCATTCCTTCGGGATTCAAAACGCAGTCATTGCGAATCAACACAGCATTTTCCAGCCCGCCGCCCTTGATCAAATTTTTTTTCAAAAGAGGTTCGATCTCTTCATAAAAAGAAAAGGTGCGCGCAGGAGCTATCTCTTGTTTGTAAACTTCAGGTGAAAGAACAAAAAAAAAGTGTTGCGTGCGTAGCAGCGTGGAGGTGGGGAAATGGGTCGTAAAGCTAACGCAAAAATGGTCCGAAGGCAGAGCTACGAGGTAGACATCTTTTTCTGAAAAAAAGATGGGTTCTTGTAAAGAAAAAAATTTCTTCGGCGCCCTCTGTTTTTTAATTCCAGCCTCTTCGATGAGCTGAACAAAAGTAAGAGCGCTGCCATCTCCGATGGGAATTTCTGGACCAGAAACTTGCACACATACATTATCGATCTGGTAGGCGTTAAGAGCCGATAAGAGATGTTCTACGGTCTGGACCACCGCATCTCCCCGTCCAATACCCGTAGAACGCATAAGGCTTTTGACATTTTCTAGATTTGCCTGAAAAATGGGCTTGGAAGGAAGGTCGGCACGTTGAAAACAGATCCCACTATTTTCTGACAAAGGAGAGAGTTTTAAAGAGATTTCCTTACCGGTAAAAAGCCCAATTCCTTTGGTTGAAACTTCCTTTTTGAGGGTCTGTTGCTTAATTTCCATGTAGCTGCTTTTTATCGATTGGTTAAAAAGTAGCTGACCTCTTCCTTTTTGAGCAAGCGCAATTTCTTCAGATATTTCAAATATCCTTACCCTTAATTTACTTTTTCGAAGGTAGTGCAAAAAAAAGAGAAAAAAAACAAAAGCAAAGGGCTAGTATAAGAGTATCGCCGCAAAGTGTGTAAATCGTTGGATAGGAGTGCATAGGAATCAAGAGGTGATGGACGCCGGAGGACCACTCCAACGATTTGCCCCTTTCTTGAAAAAAGCCCAGGCTTTTGCCGAAGCAGTCGACACCTCCTGTCACCCCCACATTGCAAGCGCGAATCAGGGGAACTCCATTTTCTACGGCACGCAGACGCCCATGTTCAAAATGCTGCAGGGGCAGCTTGGAAAAGGGAAACCAGACGTCGTTGGAAATATTGACGAAACAGTTAGCCCCCAAAGCCCGACTTTCGCGCACCAGATGAGCAAAAGTCTCTTCGTAACAGATAAAAATTCCATACTTATTTTCTTCAGAAAAAACCTTGGCTTGCACGCCGGGAGTAAACTGATCGCTAATCCCAAAAAGCTGCAGAGCCAAAGGCGCGCACCAGGCAAAAGGAAAATATTCCGCAATGGGCACCAGCACCCGTTTTTCATAGCGCTTGGGAAGAAAACCAGAGGGCTGGAAATAAAAAGCTGCATTGTAGCTCCGCCCAGAGCAATCGCGATCATCCAATCCCACAATTATTTCGGCATGAAAATATTGAGAGAGCGCCTGCACCCAATAACTGTTGGCAACATTCCACTGCTCTTTTTTTTCATCAAATGAAGCAAAAGGCTCTTGTAATGCAGGAAGCTGCTGCAGCGCCTCTTCTCCAAAGACTTTTTTCCATACGGCATGCACCTTTTCGAGGGGGCAAAAAGTGCAAAAAGCACCAAAGGGAAATGCAGATTCTGGCAAAACGATGAGATCTACTTTTTTTTCTCTTTTTTTTGCCAGGAAAGTAAGGATGCGTTCCCACTGAAGATAGGGAGAGATAAAAGCATCGCGATGTTCGAAGAAGAGATCCTTTTCTTCAGGGGCAAGAGAAGTATGCACGAGAAGGACTGAAAGAGTTTTTGCCTTAAAAGAAAAGCGGGACTGCCAAAATGTTTCATGGAAAAAGCCAAACAGATAAGGAACGATCAGCGCACCTAAAAACAAACGCAGTGCATATTTTTCTTTTTTTATAAAAAGAGCACTGAGTGCCAACAGATTGACAAAAACCACCCAGAAAGAAAGACCGTAGATTCCGGCAACGGAGGCCATCTGCATGGGCAGGTGGTGATAGCAGAGCAAAAGACCCACGGGATTCCAGGTAAAGCCGCTAAACAGCCACAGCCTAGACCACTCCATAAAAACCCAAAACGAGGCCATAGCCAGCATCGCCAGCATTGGCAAACCTCGATTCCTCTCCAAACATGTATCCGCAATAGCTCTACGAACGATCCAAGTAGACAAAAAAGCAAACTGAGCGCCCAATCCTACCAAAAGAAAAAAATAGACAATCAGAATGTAAAAACCCTGGTATTCGGTCGCCGTCATCCAAGAAAGCTGGACTGCTTGGACAGAGGCAAACCAGAAGAGCGAAAGAAGAAAGGACCTGCGTCCATTTCCAAACAGAAACAGCGCTTTCCAAAAAAGAGCAAAGCCAACTGCGGAAGCAAAAAAAGCAAATGAGGAAACCCAAGCGTTTTGGCCAAAAGCCACCAAAACAAAGCTCAAAATCTGCAAAAAAATAGATTGTCCGATTTTCGCCCCTAAGAAAGCGAACACTCTTGTTTTTATACGAGACAATCCCATCCGCACTCAACCTTCGAAATCAGAACCTCCCAACACCTCAGACCCAAAAGCGAGAATGTAAAAAAGGCCTCCGAGCACACCTATATTTTTCATAAATAGTGTAAGCTGCATCTCTTCCCTGCTCCCCTCAAAAAACCAGAAAGGATGAAGAAGAAGAGTCATGGGCAGAAGGACCAGCAAAAGCAGCAAGCCAAAAAACCGCGTCTTTACTCCCAATATGACAAAAAAACCTCCTACCACTTCGATGGCGCAGACAATGGTTAAAATAGCAGTTGCCCAAGGCAAAAGCGCAGAAAAGAAATTTTGCAAAAAAGGATAAGAAAGAGCATGCCAATCGCCCAAAGCGCTCACAAAAGATTTTTCAGCATTTTGCCAATCAAACATTTTGCTCAAGCCCGAAAAAACGAAAAGGCTTCCGATGAAAAAACGTCCTAAAAAAACAGCAACTTTGTGCATAAAAAACTCCCCAACAAGTTTTCGATTATCACAGCTATCATAACAAAATCTCTTTCTTTCTCAAGGAAACTCTATGCTTCAAAATTTTTTTCCCACTTAAAAAAATTCTTTTTTTGTCCGCCGTCGAATGAACAAATCTGCCTTTTTTCACAGAAAGCCTCCTCTTATTTGTTTTTTAATGATTTTTAATCCTCTATCTTATAGCATTTTTCTAAAATTAGGCCTTTAGGAGGTTTTTATGACTACAGTAACCGAAGCAACAGCTATTGTACCAGCCGCCGCAGGAGCTCCAGTTCCAGGACAACAAGGACCAGCGCCTGCTCCGGAGTCATCACTCACGGCAAGTCCAACTACCGTAAGCTTCGTCGCACAGGCAGCCCTATCACAGGCCGCTTCCACCCCCCCTCCTCATGGTTCTCCAAAATCAGCAGCAGCAGCAGATCCACAACCCGTTCCTATTTCGACAGACTCTACTAAACCCGTGCCAGCTCCTGGCACCGAAACAACTATAGTAATAGAACCCGCTCCAGCTATAGCACCAGCGCCACCTCCTGTGGTTCTCAAACTAGTACCAGAGGATCTTTCAGCTGGTAGTACCCTTCCTGATGTAGTAGCTAAAGAAGAACCTCATCGACCACCAACTCCAACCGCTTCTCCAAAGTCCCTTTTTGAAGCAGATAAAGCACCTGAACCTGCACCTAATCCAGTAGTCTCGACAGAGACTGCAAAGACAAGCAACTTTGCCCAAAATTTCTTTATCATCCTTGGCACAGTAGGAATTCTCACTACGTTGGGAGGAGCTGGTTTGCTCTATTTCTCATCGATCATTCCAACCATCGTTGCAGGGATACCGTTACTGCAAGCAATGGGAGTAGCAAAAATTGTTGCGATAGCAAAAGTGCTCCCAATGATTGGTGGAAGCATGATAACTCTAGCCTCCATTAGCCTTTTACTCACTGGAATGAGAGCAAGCAAGAAGAGTTAATGCAGACCCTAAAGTTTTATTCGATCGAGGGGTTTGAAAAAAACCCCTCTTTTTTTCTCGCAGGAGAGAAATCTTGCGCGATGTTAAGTGCAAGCATAAACTCTTTACATTCAAAAAAATGAAAGAACTTTTTCGACACCATCATCTCTTCCAGATTTTGAGTCGCTTTGAAATGCAAAAAAAGCCCTTAGATGCTTTTTTGTCTCAATATTTTCGAGCAAATAAAAGCGTAGGCGCTAAAGATCGCAAGTTTATCGCAGAAACAGTCTACGACCTGATACGGTGGCGCGGATCTCTGGACCATCTTGCAAAAAAACCACTCTCATGGGAAACGCGCTTTGCAGCCTACCAAACATTTTCTTCCACTTCTTTCATGGAAGATCTTTCTGCTCCTCTGCATGTCCGCGTGAGTTTTCCTAAAATTTTATTTGAACATATACGCATAAGCTATGGAGAAGAAGAAGCAAAAAAGATTGCCCTTACCTCCAATACCCCAGCTCCCACTACCATCCGCATCAATCCCCTAAAAACGACACGCGAAGAGCTCTTTGAAAAATGGAAAAAGAGCTTTGACGTCTCTTTATGCCCCACCTCTCCTTTAGGTATACGCTTCCATAAAAAAATCAATTTTTTCATCCTTCCCGAGTTCAAGCAAGGACTTTTTGAAATCCAAGATGAAGGAAGCCAGCTAGTCGCTGCTCTTGTCGATGCCCGTCCTGGAGACCAGGTGCTTGATTTTTGCGCGGGCGCTGGAGGAAAAAGCCTCGCTTTTGCCCATAAAATGCAAAAACAGGGACAGATCTATCTACATGATATTCGTCCCTGGATCTTACAAACTGCAAAAAAAAGGATGAAACGCGCCTCTATCCAAAATGCACAGCTCCTCTTTAGCGAAAAACTACTTCCCTCGCTTCATGGAACCATGGATTGGCTCCTTCTCGACGTTCCCTGTTCTGGAACGGGTACGCTGAGAAGAAATCCCGATATGAAGTGGAAATTCACCAATGAGTTTCTCTCATCGCTGATAGAAGAACAAAGAGCTATCTTTGCCAAGGCGCTGCCTTTTTTGAAAAAGGGAGGCAGGATCGTCTACGCCACTTGCAGCATTCTTCCCGAAGAAAATCAAAACCAGGTGGAATATTTTTCCCAAACCTTTGGATTAGAAGTGGAAAAGCCTTCTCTTGCCTGGTTGCCACACAAAGGCGGAATGGATGGATTTTTCGGAGCCATTCTCAAACAAAACAAAAAGAGGGCGGAATCAGGGGATCAATATCCACCATTATAGTTCCGGCGTTCTCCTCTTTTTTTAATGATTTATACTCATCAACCTTCTAGAATTTTTCTAAAATTAGCCCTTTAGGAGGCTTTTATGTCCACACGCACCGTCTCAGAGACACTGAAAACCCCAGCACGGACAGAACAACAAGATAAGGAAAAATTAACACACTCGGATAGCAAGACAAGCTCGGTAGCAAAAAGAGGTTTAGCTCGATCCGTACCCAGAATTTCTTCTACAAAACTTCCTATTGCTAAACCACTAACCCCAAAGGGCACAGGAACAGAGGAACCGCACCCCTATAGCCATAAAAAACAAGATACGAAAGGAAAAGAGCGACTATCGAGAACTTCAACAACCCCACTTTCGGCAGCTCGTCACCCAGCCCCTCCATCCGATGAAACACCTCATAAAACACCTACTGCTGCATCACCAACTTCAAAGAGCGTAGGCACAGGAGAGTCGCATCTCCTTAGCCATAAAAAACAAGGCGAGAAAAAGCAAACACCTCGACCTCCAGCAACTCCTCCTCCGGCAGCTCGTCGACCGCCCTCTCCTAAATCTGTTGAAACGCATCCTAAAGCTCCTCCTGGTGTACCACCAGATCCAGCTCTTGCTGCAACAGGTACTCCTAGACAGCCTACAACACCTGTTTCTTCCACTTCTCCAGCATCTCCTTCCGCAACAGCTTATCAGCCACCCCCTCAATCTGATGAAACACCTCATAAAACGCCTACTGTTGTCCCAGAGCCAGCTCCTGCTGCTGTTGCAGATGTTCCTAGACAGCCCACAACACCTATTTCTCCAGCACCTCCTTCTGCGGCAGCCCCACCACAACTCGAGCGACTATCCATTCCTACTGCCCCTCTATCTTCTAAGTCGCCAGAAATTGCAAAGACAAGCCATATTGCCCGCAATTGCTTTATTGCTCTGGCCGCCATATTGGGATCGCTCATCGCATTAGGGGGCGTTAGCTTGCTTTATTTCCCATCTATTGTTTCAACCATTGTTGCAGGAATACCCGCACTGCAAGCAGTGGGAGCTACAAAAATTGTTACGCTCGCAAAAATGCTCTCAATCTAAAACTAGACCTTCAAGAGATTTTTATGACAACAACGACAAAAACTTCTGCAAAAGCACTTCGAACGCGAGAGAACTTTTCAGCTGAGCAAAAATCAACACGGTCGAGTAGCAAAACAACCTCGGTAGTGCAAGAAAGACTATCTCAATCCTCACACAGAAAGCCTTCTAAAGCTTTTATTGCTGCTGCACCGCTAGCTTCAAGCACAGAAATAGAGGAGGAGCCACGTCCACTTAGCCGTAAAGAAAAACGCAAAAAACGTAAGAGAAAAGCAAAGCGTCAAGCGCAAACTTCAAGGACTTCCCTTTCGGCAGTTCGCCAACCAGATCTCGCTCCTGCTGTTGCAGGCGCCACTACCCTGTCTACAACACCTATTCTTTCCGATTCCCAAGCGCCATCTCCTTGCGAAGCAGTTCCCTCACCAGAAGCCAAGCAAAAAACTATTCCTGCAAAGGAAATTGCAAAGGCAAGCAATATTGCCCGTGATTGCTTTATTGCTTTGACCATGTTGGGATCTCTCGTTGCATTGGGAGGGGCCAGCTTACTTTATTTCCCATCTATTGTTTCAACCATTGTTGCAGGAATACCTGCACTCCAAGCAGTAGGAGCTACCAAAATTGTTGTGGTCGCAAAAATGCTCACAATAGGTGGTGTAAGCGTGTCAATTTTATCTGCCATTGGCCGCTTATATACTCAGATGATGATAAATAAAAAAAATTAGTGCAGGGCCTTTCTCAAACAAAGCGAAGAGTATACACAAAGAACTTGGAAAATCGGGTTTTGAAGCTACGCGAAAATCCTCGCGGCTGGGAGATCGTAAATTACCCAATATTAATGAAATATGGGGTAGTTTACGATCTCCCATCCCCGAGTTTTTGGCGTGCTCCAGAAACCGATTTTCCAAGTTCTTTGTGTATAAAGGCTTGAATGGAGAGAGAGAAAAAGGTATACTAGCTCATGTCAATTGTTCACAAAATGTGGTGTATGAAAAAAATTTTCCTCTTTATTTTTGTCTGCTTCGGAATGCATCTTTTTGCAGCTGAAGACTATTCTTCCCCTCCTCAATCGATTGAAATGCAAAACAGAATTCTCGCGAGAGTCAAAGACCACTCCATCTCTCTTCTCGATGTAAAAAAAAAGATGGATCTACTCTTTTACCGCTCCTATCCTCAGTTAAAAAATAACCCGCAGGCACGATATCAATATTATCTTTCAAATTGGCGCCAGATGCTTACCGAAATGATCGACACAGAGCTCATCTTAATGGACGCTGCCACAAAAGAGATCAAAACACCTGATGGAGAGATCCGCGAAGAAATGCAAAAACGGTTCGGGCCCAATATTCTCTTTACGCTCTTCGATTTGGGGGTGAGCTACGATGAGGCCTGGGAGATGACAAAAAGAGAGATGATCGTCAGAAAATTGACGGGATACTACGTTTCGAATAAAGCCTTTGCCGCTGTTACGCCGCAGGTGCTTCGCGCAGCCTATGCAGAGCATTGTGCAAAAAATCCTGCTTTGGATGAGTGGAGCTATCAACTCATCACCATTAGAGCTCCGGATGAATCTCTAGAAAAAAAGATCGCAGAAGAGGTACATGCTCTCTATTCTTCTGCAAAAAAAGAACCCTCTTCGCAAGAAGCATCTCTGAAAGCAATCGAAAAAAAACATGAAAACGCTTCCATCCAAATTTCTAAGCTTTTCACAGCCAATCAAAAAGAACTTTCTGCATCTCACCTCTCGACTCTCCAATCTCTCTCTGTAAACTCTTACAGCCTCCCCATATTGCAGAAAAGCCGCATGGAAGGAAAAAATGTCTATCGCATCTTTTATCTGAAAGATTTTCATAAAAAAGAACAACCCACCTTTGAGCAGATGTCTGATACTCTGCAAGAGCAGGTTTTTCATGAAACTGCTTCTTTGGAGTATAGTCATTATTGTGAAAAGCTGCGCAAACGCTATGGATATGACCCCTCTGTGGAGTTGAAAAACATCCAAGAGGATTTCCAGCCCTTTATTTTGCGATAATGCGCTCTTTTTGCTCTCCCACACGCCTGCGCAATCTTTTGAACCAAATAGGTTCTTTTCCCAAAAAATCCCTTTCGCAAAATTTTCTTATCGATGGCAATATCCTCAGCAAAATCATCGATGCGGCCTCTGTCCAAGAAGAAGAGGAAGTGTTGGAGGTGGGCAGCGGAAGCGGTTTTTTAACTGAGGCTCTTTTAGAAAAAAAAGCCAATCTGACCGCTGTTGAAAAAGATCCTGTTTTTGCAAATCATCTGCGATCTTTGCAAAAAGAATATCCCAATCTAAAAGTGTATGAAGAAGATTTCCTTCAATTTTCACTCGAAGGCAAGTTCTCAAAAAAAATCAAGATGGTCGCCAATCTGCCCTACCACATTACCTCGGAGCTCTTCTTGCGCTTTTTTTCCTACTCTTCTTATTTTTCTACTCTGATTCTGATGGTGCAAAAAGAAGCAGCAGCGCGCATTCTCTCATCGCCGTCGACAAAGAGTTATGGGCCTTTAAGCCTTTTGACTGCCTTTTACTCTAAAGCACAAAAGCTTTTTGACATCCCCCACAGCTGTTTTTACCCAGCACCAAAAGTAGATTCGACCTTGCTGCAGCTCCACATCGAAAGAACGCTACCCCAAGATATCCAAAAAGAGTTCCATCGGATGGTGTTTAGAGCTTTTCAGCAAAGGCGAAAAAAAATCACCTCTTCTCTAAAAGAACTCTATCCCCCAAAGCTTGTGCAAGAGTCTTTGCTAGAGCTACACTACAAAGAAGAAGCCAGGCCCGAAGAGCTTACCTCTTCTGCATTTTTTCATCTTTTTTCTTATCTCCAAAAAAAGAAGAGAAAAACTCTTTCCACTGATGAAAAAAAGTCGGACTCACATCCTCTTTTGCAAAAAGAGGAATCTGCATGACCTTCTCTTTTTTTGCAGAGAATAGCTCAATCGTTGCCACATGAGCGCCTTTTGCAATGGGAAGCAGTAAGGGAGTTTTCCAATGCAAAAAGAGAGAAAGAGGCTCTTCTTCTGAGGGATAAAATGTAACCGTCACATCTTCGGCAAGAGAGGTCTGTAGAAGGGTTTTGGCTCCCTCGATCTTCATCTGAAAAGTTTTGGGCGCTTGCAAAAGGGTTTTTTGCCTCTTTTTTTCACGAAAAGCTGCTTCAAATAGATTCTGGGCATCTTCATAACACTGCACACTTTCACCACACCCCATAAGGACAGCAATCAGGCGCCTTCCTTCCTTTTCTGCTGCTGCTACTAAATTGTACTCCGCGCGCGAAGTATGCCCCGTTTTTACCCCAATCGCGTAGGGATAAAAATATTTTCCCTTTTTCATAAGACGGTTGGTTTGAGAAAAAGAGTGTGTTCCGTGCGTATAAAAAAGCGAAGAAACAATCTTTTGAAATTCGTCGATTTTCATTGCTCTTCGCGTCATTTCTGCCATCTCGAAGGCCGTCGTTACATGCAGGGGATGGTGCAATCCGTGGGGATTTTTGAAGCAACTCTTCTCGCAACCAATCTCTTTGAGATACTCTTGCATTCCTTCCATAAAATGGGGAATGGTTCCTCCAATACCCTCAGCCACCACGTTGGATGCATCGTTGCCCGATGCGATCAGCATGGCTCCCAGTAAAGAGCGGAGCGTTTCTTTTTCCCCCACAAGCAGTCCCAAAGATCGGCTACCCTCTTCCAGCCAATAGGCAGGAGATGCGTATTCTCTTCTTCTTTTTTCTTCAGAATTAAGACTCCGCAGAGCCTCTTTAGAAACAGAAAACATCTCATCTAAGCGGTTGTGATACTTGTCCAAAACAAAGAGCGCAGTTGCAATCTTGGTAATACTGGCTGGAAAAGCAGGTTTATGGGCATCTTTTTCGAACAAAACTTTTCCGCTCTCTGCGTTGATGAGGATCGCCTCTTTTGCCTGTAGAGTTACATCCAAAGGCTGCGCATAGAGCATAGAAAGACAAAAAAGAAGAAAACAGAAAATACAAGAGCCCACTCTAAAAAAAGAAACCATTTGCTATGAATCCCTTTGCAGCAAAAACAAATAGAAATGTCAGCACCAGGATATGCACCAGATGCCGACATTTCTATGCAGCTACCTCATGACAACGCCGAGAAAAAATCATCCTAACCAAACGAATCAATTTTTTTCAAGAAAACAGGTTTCACAACAGCAATTCCAAATTTAAACTTACACAGCCTACTCTTCTTGGATCACTAACCTCTTCTTGGTAAGTTTCCACTAAATCTCATAAGAGCTTTATGAATCGAATGCACAGATGTCCTACTCTTCACTTTTTTTCAAAAAATAGAATAAGTACTCAAATTTTTTCATCCAATCAAGCATTTCTTTAACTTTTAATAACTTATCATCCAAAAGATGGGTTTGGCTTTCTTCTTTAGTAATGTAAACATTCAATTTTGAAAGTTCTTTGTCTCTTTTATGGTCTTTCAATGTTAAATAAATAAAAGAAAAACCAAAATATAATGTTATAGAAATCAACATAATTAATTGAATTAATTTTACCTGTGGAAGTAGTAAAAAATTCAATAAATTTTCTTTCCCCAATTCTTTTGCAATAGATGGAGCGCCTCCAATGTATACAAAAAGAGAACCAAAACCACCAAAAATCGTAGGCAAGAAACCCACAATCAAGCTTTGCAAATTCTCACGCACCCACGACTTCTTAGCTGCAGATGGTTGAATAGAACTTCTCGATAATTTTTGAATAATGTTATAAAGTTTTGTTTCTTCAGCCCCCCGGATACTTTCTTTTTGCTTCGATTTTCTAAAAAAAATATTTGCTTTCTCGATTTCAGAAACAAAATCTTCGTAGTTTTTACTATTCTCATATTTTTCTTTTCCAATTTGTTGTAATTGGTTGATCCAGCGAAAATAAAGATCTTCTAAATGTTCTAAGTTTTCGATTTCTGAGATTTTTTCGCGAATTTCTAGATGCGCTAAAATAGACACCAACTCTTTCGTTTTTTCTTGAACTTCTTCTTTCCTCATCTCATTGATTTCGTTAAGAATTGCAATTTCGAGATCTTGTGCTTGCCTTCTTTCTTTAGCAACATTAGAAAACTTTCTTCTCAATCGTCCACTAGTCAAACCAACGCATGTTCCCAGGAAAGTAGAAAAAGAAAAAATTATGACGAACATGAGTAGTGAATTCAAACGAAATTGTAAAAAAGCTGAAAGCCCCATCCAACCGCCGAGCGTTCCAGTAACGATCGCGTTGATAGCAAGAGAATACTGACTTACAATCTCAATTTTAGTTAGCTTGAGCTCTTCTTCTGCTGCTTTTGGAATAGAACCCAATTGATAAACTTCTTCCACTTCCCCTTCGGTTAACGACTCTCTCAAATGACTTTTTCCTAACTTCACGTGTTTATCCAACAAAAGTAACTCATTCGGCGTTAGCTTAGACAATTGAGATTTATCCCACATTTTATACCCTCTTGAGGTTTCAATGTTGACTTGCTCCCCATTTTAAGCCTAGTTTCTAGTTTAAAGACATCCGATTTTTAAACTGCTTGAACATAAAAACGCAAGAATGTTGAAAAAACAAAAAAAATCCAAAATTTAATAACTAAAAATGACTGATAGTAAATATGATAAAAACAATTTAGCTATTAATTTTAATCATCATCTTGACAGGCCTATTACATAAGGTCTAAAATAAGCAATAGGGGTAAGGAGGCTTTGATGCTAAACCCACAACAAATCGATGAGCTGTACAAAGAATACATGCAAAATCTCTCCGAATGGGCGCACGATGGGGTTGTCAATGTAAATCTACCTCTTCTTTACGACCTTGGGCTCGTACAGCATCTCAATGAAGATAGCAGCGAAACCGATGATTTAGCCCAATATTTCCACGTCATCGAAAGTCCAGAAAAAGTCACTCTCTTCAATGAGCATTTTATCATCTGGATCGTTCCTAAAATGGAGGGAGAATCTCCCGTTACTTACGTCATCATTGCACTGAATGCAGAAAATAAAACCCATTTGGAAGTGGTCTTTACCACATCAGGAGTCTATAACACGCCAAAATTTGTGCTCAAAGTGTTGCAATACTTTCTTCTCGATATGCTCGAAACAGAAGAAACACTCACCTTATTCGAAAAAAAAGAGTAAAAAACTGTCCAACAAACAAAAATTCATCTTTTGGAGCACGCCAAAAGCCGATTTTCAAGTTGTTTGGGCACACAACTTCTTTTTCAAAGTGAGTAGATTATAGGGCTCTATTCTTTGATAAGAGACTTCATCCATACATTGATGCAAAAGAGGAATGCCGATCCCTCCAATGCGGGAAGAGTTTTTTAAGCCCTTATTTGTCAAAGGATTAAATGCAGGCGCCTCATCTTGTATCTCAATGGCAAAAACACCATTGCTTACAACGGCGATCTGAATCTTTCCCTCTTTTTTTCGATAGCCATGATGGATGATATTGACGATCGCCTCTTCCGTTGCCAGCTCAATGTGAAAAAGCTCTCGTTTGGAAAAAGCATGGTGCTCCGCCTGTTTTCTCACCCATTGTACCATTTGATGCAAAGATTGAAGGCTTGCAGGAAATTCTGCTTTATTGTTTTTCATCTAATTTGTTCCACTTTATGGTCATTAAACGAACGATTTTTTGTGCAAGGTGGTCGAGCACCACTCTACGCGCCGCATCTGTCGCCGAAGAAGAAGGCTCTAGCTGCCCCATGGAAAACCTTAAGACAGATTCTCTCATTCCTTCGGCATTCACAAAGGTAAGATCGTTGAGGTCATTTTGTGTAATGAAATCAAAATCTGCTTCTGCTTCTACGATATAAGGTCCAAGTAAAACTCTTTCAGATCCACCTTCTATGAGAGACACCTCTGCTCGTATCCTCTCCCTTCCTTCTGTTGGAAGCACGCTTTTTTTGGGAAGATCTTTATGGGTGCGATCATGGCGGTAGCCGATGTGTTCTATGCCCGATTCGCGCAAGCATACTTTCACATGGAAGCTGCTAGAAGGATCATACTGAAAAAAAGAAGACTCTCCCAGCTGCCGAATCATCGCTGCTGTAAAAGCGCCATCCACATCTCCCTGAGCATAAGGCATATTGAGAAAAACAAGTTCTTCTTTTTTTCCTTCTCCCCAATGATATCTGCTACAACTGCAGCATAAGAGAAAAAAAAGAGTGAAGAAGACTCTTATCATGAAAAGCCTACTTTTCCAACACGTGCATTCTCTTTTGTGATTTTTCGGCGCTTTTTGTATTGGGAAATTGAGCAATGATTTTTTTATAGTAGATTTTTGCTGCGTTCTTTTTGTGAGTCCTTTCGAAAAATTGGGCTACCTCAAAAAGGCTGTCTGCATAGACTCCCTTCATTGCACCCAGCATCCGCTCGGTCTCCTCGATATGCTTTTCTTCCTGAGGAAAAGCTTCACGAAATTTGCGTATATTGATTTCGGCTTTTGCTAAAAGGTCCATATCCTGCTGCTTAGGATTGATCTGTTCTGCATAATTTTTGCCTATCAAGACAAAAGCCTCGAGAGCCGCTTGGCTTTTGGGAAAGTTGCGGATTAACCCCTCTAGAGTCGTGATGCTCTCCTCAAATTCATCTGCTTTTAACAAAAGTTCTCCTTTGGACAAAAGCGCGTGCGCTGCCATTTCATGAGTGGGAAGTGCAAGGGCAATCTCATCGTAAATCTTGATTGCTTCTGCTTCTGCCGAAGCCCAGGAGGGTAGCTTCTTACTACCTAAAAGATGTTTCTTTGCCCCCGCGCGATACTTTTCAGCAATCTGAAATTTGTAAGAAAGTGTCTCTTCAAAAAATTTCGGAGAAAGGCTTTTTGTAAGATAGGAGGAAAAAAGACGGTTAGCCAAATCAAAATCCTTCAAATAAAAATAGGCAATTCCTTGGTAGTAATAAGCTTCCTCCGCAAAAGGAGTGTCGGGAAACTGCACGAGCACTTTTTGCGCATAGTTGATCACTTCTTTCCATTTCTTTTCTTCGAAAGCTTTCAAAAAAATAGCATAACACTCTTGCACGGACAAACCAGCAGATTTCGCCGAAGTAGGCAGAAGAGGATTGGCCATTAGCCCAAAACAGACAAGAAAAAGAATAAATTTCTTTAAGCTCATGAAAGTAAATCTCTTATTAAACAGGATTCTATCTTCCACGAAAAACCAAATTCCGTCAATTCCTATTCGAGAGCCGTACTTCAATACCTGAAAAAATTGAAGGGGATCAGCTATACACAAAGAACTTGGAAAATCGGTTTCTGGAGCACGCCAAAAACTCGGGGATGGAAGATCGCAAGCTACCCCATATTTCACTAATATTGGGTAGCTTGCGATCTTTCAACCGCGAGGATTTTCGCGTAGCTTCAAAAATCGATTTTCCAAGTTCTTTGTGTATAAGTCAGAATCATGTAAGCGTCGAAGAAATTTCTAGAACAGAACCAATGCTTTTTAGCTTTGCTTCTAGCCTCTCAGAAAGCTCTATCTTATTGTGATCGAGAGCAAGAGAAGCTATGCTTTTTCCCCCTCTGCAAAAACGAATCAGCACACGATGCGGGCCTTGATGCTCTTGGATGATTTTTTTGAGGTCCAAAATTTGGGAAAGATGAGCCAGGTCCAGATCTAACTTGATTTCGACGCTCATAGAAACCTCTTTTTTTTGTTCAGCCATTTTTTTTCTTCCAAAAGAAAGCGTTTGTTTTTTCGCACCCTTGAGCGCTTCGTTATACTCTGCTATGCGCGTGCTATCCATCTTGGTCAAATCTTCTAAATAGCGACAGGAAAGTTTGAGAGAACCTTCTCGATGATCGATCTGCAAGAGAGACAAAAGAAGCTGGCCTTCGTGCAACAAGTGGCTCTTTTCTTCATACATTTCATTCCAAATGGGGAGTTCCAAACGTTCCAACCCATCGCTAATGGTCAAGATGGCAAATTTCTTCTGACTCTTTGAAGAAATTTTAAAGATAAGCTCTTCGATAATAAAAGCCACGGGAACAAGGCTGTCTTGTCCAAGCTCTTCAAGGTCTTTTAATGCAATACAACCAAGCTCAGAAAGGAGAGAGTGGTAGTTTTCCATGGGATGGCTGGAAAGATAAAATCCCAAAAGCTCTCTTTCTCGCTTCAGAAGATCCTCTTTTTTGGAAACTAGGCGTGCTTCTGCAAGCGGCGGCCCCTCTTCTGAGGAAGAAAAGGTAAAAAGAGAAAGAATTCCTCTTTCCCTATCCTTTTGATCGCGCGATGCCTCTTCGTAAAGAGAGTCCACGCTTTCTCGCAAGCTATCGCGAGGCCATTTTGTGAAATCAAAAGCTCCGCCATCGATAAACAATTCGATCGTTTTTTTCCCCACGCGGCTTTTATCTACGCGACGAATAAAATCATAGAGGCTTTTATAGGGCCCCTTTTGCCTTTCCTTTACAATCGCCCCAGCAACACCCGACCCCACTCCTTTAATTGCCGTGAGCGCAAACCGAATCCCTTCTTTCGTGGCAGTAAACTCTTCGCCGGATTCATTCACGTCAGGAGGCAGAATGGCAATGCCCAAAGCCCTTGCTTCTCGAATGAATTTGGCAACTTTTGAAAGGTCATCGCGATCTATAGTCATCAAAGCAGCCATCCACTCTTTGGGAAAGTTGGCCTTGAAATAGGAAGTTGCATAGGTGAGATAAGCGTATGCAGTAGCATGCGACTTGTTAAAACCATAAGAAGCAAATTTTTCAATCTTATCGAAAATGCGAATGGCGGTTATCGCATCAATACCCTTTTTCGACGCTCCTTGCACAAACTTTTCGCGCTGCCGCTGCATTTCCTGATGATCTTTTTTCCCCATCGCGCGCCTTAAAACATCGGCTTCTGCAAGCGAATAGTCGGCAAGCTTGCTCGCAATCTGCATCACCTGTTCCTGATAGACCATCACGCCATAGGTCTCCTCCAAAATTTCTTTCATCAGAGGATGTTCTATTTCGATGACCTCCTTTTTCTGCTTGCGGTTGATAAAGGAGGGGATCATGTCCATGGGACCAGGACGATAGAGCGCCACCACCGCAATGATCTCTTCAAAATGATCGATATGGAGCTGTTTGGCCAGGTCTTGAATTCCTCCCGATTCGAGCTGAAAAATGCCCAGCGTTTTTCCATGGTTGAGAAGATCGTAGGTCTTCTTGTCATCGAGAGGCAAACGATCCCATTCTATTTTTTGGCCTGTCTGCAGCACCATCTCGGCGGCTTTTTGCAAAGAGGTCAAGGTTTTCAATCCCAAAAAGTCGATCTTTAAAAGGCCCACCGACTCTACGGGTTTCATGGAAAATTGCGTCACCAGCATCTCGGTATCTTTCGCATGGCAGATGGGAACTCGCTCTATCAATGGATCTGCTGAAATGATGACTCCCGCAGCATGGATGCTTGTATTGCGGATCGACCCTTCAAGTTTTTGCGCCATGTCGAGAAGAAGCTTGGCCTCTTCATCACTTTCGTAGAGAGCTTTGAGCTCCGCATCTAAAGAAAGGGCCTTTTCGATGGTCATGCTCAATTCTTCTGGGACCAGCTTAGCAATCGCATTGACCTTGGAAAGCGCTACGTTGAGCACTCTGCCCACATCGCGGATGGCCATCTTTGCCTTCATGGTACCAAACGTAATGATTTGCGCTACTCGATCCTTTCCATACTTTTGGATCGTATAATCGATCACCTCGGATCTTCGCGCCATGCAAATGTCAACGTCAATATCGGGATAGGAAAGTCTTTCGGGGTTGATAAATCGTTCAAAAAAGAGGTGGAACTGCAAAGGATCAATCTCCGTAATACCCAGCAAATAGGCAATGATCGACCCTGCAACCGATCCCCTTCCTGGCCCTACGGGAATGCCTCGCTTCTTCGCCCAAGAGATGAAGTCATACACAATGAGGAAATAGTCGCACAGCTCTTTAGAGGAAATAATAGCAAACTCAAAATCCAAGCGCTTGCGCACAACCTCGGCAAGGTCTTCATTAGGATATTTTTTTTGCACTTTTGCCAAGACTTCAGAGGTGTATCTCTTGGGTATGGCCTCAACGCAAAGATTGTAGAGATACTGCGCTGTGTCTGCCTTTGTCCCTCCGTCGCCAAAAAGAGAGAAGGAGGGATAATATTTTTTTGAAAAATCAAAAGAAAAAGTGCATTTTTCCGCCACTTGCACTGTATGGGAAATGGCTTCGGGTAGATCAGAGAAAAGCTGCTGCATAGCGCTTGGCGATTTAAAATCATATTCATGGCTCGGAAAGGTGCGTCTTTTGGGATTGGCAATTTTTCTCTTGGGGCGCCGGGCAGAATCATACTCCCAAATTTCACAGGTTTCTCCTGCCTGGATATTGAGAAGAATCTCGTGCGCTCTCCAATCTTCTCGATTTCGATAATGGACGTCGCCGGTTGCCACGCAAGGAATGGAAAAGCGCCGGGAAAGTTCCACAAGCTTTGTCACTACTCGCTCCTGATCACGCACAAAACGTGATAAGTTTTGCATCAGCCATGACTCTTTCTCCATGCCGTCTAAGGCAATGTTTGCGTCGCTCATCGGATGGCGCTGCAGCTCAAAATAGTAATCTTCTCCAAACAGATCCAAAAACCATTGCACCTCTCCTATCAGCTCCTCTTCGCTTCTGTTGAGAATCGCGTGCGCAACGCTTCCATTGATGGGACCAGACAAGCAGATGAGGCCCTCATGGTGCTTTTTCAGCACCTCTTTATCAATGCGGGGATGATAGTAAAACCCCTCGAGATATCCCAATGAAGAGATAGTGCATAGGTTCTGATAGCCTTGCTTGTCTTTTGCAAGCAAAATTAAGGGAAAAGCTAGAGGCGAAGAGGAGTTTTTTTTCTTTTCAAAGCGACTTGTTGCAGCAAGCCAGACCTCGCTCCCAACAATGGCGGGAATCTTTTTTTCCTTGCAGGCCTTATAAAAATCGACAACGCCAAACATGTTGCCGCTATCGGTAAGAGCCACTGCCTTGAGCTCTTGCTGCACAGCAATTTCTGCAATCTCCTCCACTGAAAGAGTCGACTCTAGAATCGAGTATTGCGAATGCACGTGCAGAGCTGCATAAGTCATAACTTACCTCGTCACAGAAGATCTTTTTGAGCACTAGAGATTGCAAAAGCTCTCTACACGCTCTCTACTTCTTTGGGGCCTACCTTCACATTCCACAAAGGAACCAAGCATAAAAAAGACATGATGCCGCTAATGGTCAGAACAATAAAAAATCCCTCCCATCCATGATCACGAATCATTGCGCCCAGAGGACCCCCTGCTGCCGCAGCTCCTGCATAACCAAAAAATCCCGAGACAAATCCCGTGGCAGTTCCCGCCGCTTGTTTATGAGAAAGCTCTGCTGCTGCAACCCCGATGAGCATTTGGGGGCCAAAAACAAAAAAGCCAATCACAAACATGATCATAGAATCGAAGAAGAGCATGGGCAGGGGTGATCTCCACATGGCCAAAAGCGAAAAAATGACAAAAAATGCAAAGAGAGTATTGACAGGACCCCGTTTCCCACGGAAAAAAAGGTCGGAAAGCCAACCAGCAGCAAGACTTCCCAAAAATCCACCCATTTCAAACCAAAAAATTGTCGTGCCCGCAGCAATCAGAGAATATCCTTTCGTTTCCATCAAGAAAAGAGCTGTCCAATCGTTGATGGCCGTGCGGATCACATAAACAAAAAAGGAGGCGAAGGCAAGCATCCAGATGTAGCGATTTTTCAACACAAATTGTACCAGAATTTTTTTCGCAGAAAGCTGCTCCTCTTCATGGTTGAGGCGCCGTACTTCAGAGGACTCTTTGTGAAATTTTTCAACGGGAGGCAATCCCAAAGACCTGGGAACATCGCGCAGTCGATTGATCAATAAAAAGCCCATAAGAATACAGGCCACGCCTGGAATATACATTGCAAAGCGCCATCCCATATAGTTAGCAACAACGGCTACGATAATGGGAATGATTCCTCCTCCTAGGTTATGAGAAGTATTCCATACGCTCCACCAGCGGCCTCTTTCCGACTGCGAATACCAGTGGGTAAGTAGTTTTGCGCATGGCGGCCAGCCCCACCCTTGAAACCAGCCATTCATTCCCCAAAAAACAGCAAAGAGGATCAAAGAAGAGGAAAAGCCAAAAAAGATGTTAAAAAACCCAGTAAGAATCAATCCAAGAGACATGAAATATCTAGGATTGGACTCGTCGCTCAAGATCCCGCTCATAAATTTACTCAGTCCATAGGCAAGGGAAAAAATACTGGCCAAATATCCCAGCTGTGCCTTGTCGAACCCCAGATCCTGAATCATCATAGGCATAGCAAAGGTAAAGCTTTTTCTAGAAAAGTAGTAAAAAGCATACCCGATGTACATGCTGTAAAATGTCCGAATTCTCCAATAACGGTATCTCTTTTTTACCTCATCGGAATCCCTGATTTCCTCAATATGAGGAGCCGGCTTTAAAAAACGAAAAAAATTCATAGTTTCTCCTTTGAGGCCATAATTAAATAACTCTAAAGATTCCCTTTTCCGTAAGGTTAAAAAGTAATCCACCGACTGTCAACGACTTTTTCTTTTTCCTTGTGCAAAGTGTGAAGCACCTCAAACAACAAGAGCCATGAGGAAAAAAATTATTTGACGAAATCTTAAAAACTTCTGCTTGATTGGAATCTATCAAACTTTTTATTAGAAGAAGAAAAGGCCTCTATGAACGATTCGATCCACAAAATTGAAATTGCAAGCGAAGCGACGGCCCCTGTTGAACCACAAAAAGAGAAAGAGTCGCAGGCAAAGCCCTCTGTGCATGAAATGAGCAGTGCGATGCGCTGGCTCATTTTGCACTTACAAATTCTAAGAAAAATTCTTCCGATTTTCCCAAAAGAGATGAATGAAGATGCTCTTATTTTGATGAAAAAAAAACTGAAAAAATTTTTACAATCCCTACAAGAGCTTTCAGAAAAAGATGTAAGCCACGACACGGCCTTTTTGCTGCAGCTATCGCATCGCTGGAGCCAGTTTTTACAATATTTTTCTCCCTTGACCATCGCTCAAAACGAAGAAAAAAAATATATAACGGAATTTCTCTTATCTCTTCACGACACTCCTCGTGGAGAAAGATATTCCCTTGGCTACTACCTATCAGAAGCTGCAGGAGAAACATGGGTTCCGGTTCCCTTCATGAACCTTCTGCACAACCTCTTTGCGGAATACCAAAAAGAAAAAGAAGCAAGCACTCTCTTTCGCTGGATCGATCTTTTGGAAAAGTATCTCGAGGCCAAGTAAAAGAGTTTCGCTTTGTTTTGCGGATATTTTTCCTTTTCTTTATGCTAAAAGTGTTTTCTTTCCAACAGAGGTGAGCGGACAATGCAATACCAGATCCCCAAAGGCGTTTTTGATATCCTTCCCTATGGAGCCGATGAACCTTGGCGACAGACCTATCTTTGGCAAAAGCTCGAGTCAATGATACGTGACTTGACCCATTCCTATGGTTTTCAGGAAATACGCACCCCTATTTTTGAAAGAACCGAGCTTTTTCTGCGCGGGGTGGGCGAAACGACCGATGTAGTCACAAAAGAGATGTACACCTTTGAAGATAAGGGAGGAAGGTCGATGACGCTGCGCCCCGAAGGAACCGCTCCTGTGATGAGGGCCTTTGTGGAAAAAAAATTATACACTCTTTCTCCCATCAAATTGTATTACATCGGCCCCATGTTCCGCTATGAAAGACCCCAGGCAGGCAGATATCGGCAGCACCACCAGTTTGGAGTCGAGGCGATCGGATCTTCCTCTTACGAGCAGGACGTGGAAGTGATCGATCTTTTGTTAGAGCTTTATCGAAGGCTAGGCATTCAAAACACTACTCTCTATATCAATTCCCTAGGCGATGCTCCCTCGAGAGACGCCTATACGAAAGCCTTCCGCGATTTTTTAAAGCCCCATCTCGCAGAGCTATCGCAAGAAAGCCAAGAGCGTTTTGAAAAAAACCCACTCCGCATTCTCGACACCAAAGATCCAAACGATCGCATCCTCATCGCGAAGGCGCCCCGCATGTTAGAATTTCTCTCAGAAGAATCCCGAGAGCATTTTCGAGGAGTGTGTAATCTCCTAGAAAAAATAAAAATTCCCTTTGAGATTAACGACAAGCTGGTCCGTGGGTTTGACTATTATACCAATACTGTTTTTGAAGTAACCTCAGACAGCCTCGGCGCGCAAAATTCCATCGGAGGCGGCGGCAGGTATGATAAGCTCATCTCTAGTTTCGGAGGCCCCGATTTGCCTGGTGTTGGTTTTGGAACTGGTTTGGAGAGAATTCTGGAAACCCTCCTTGGCCAAAATATCCAGCTGCCCAGGCCCTCTTCCTGTTTTGTCTTTTTTATTCCATTAATAAAGGAAGCAGAAGAGTTCTGTTTTTCTCTTATGACCTCACTCCGTCACGTAGGTGTTTTTGCCGATATGGAGCTTTCCACAAAAAAGGTACAAAAAGCACTCCAGCATGCTGACAAATTAGAAGCTCATTATGCTGCCATTATCGGTGAAGAAGAGTGGAAAACCAAAAAAGTGGGATGGAAAGATCTAAAAGCCCATGAACAAAAGGAAGTAGATCTCGAAGATTTCGACTTCTTTATCAAAGAACTTTGGCAACAGGAAAGAAAAAAATATGTTTGATTTTCGACGCACCCACAATTGCGGCGCTCTGAGACTTGCTGATGTGGGGGAAAAAGTCACTCTCTCTGGATGGATCCATCGCAGACGCGATCTTGGCAAAATCATCTTTCTCGATCTTCGCGACCGCTTTGGCCTGACGCAGCTGGTGATAGACCCTTCTGCAGCTTTAAAGGTTTATGAAAACGCACAAAAACTAAGGCAAGAGTGGGTGGTTGCGATCAAAGGAAGCGTCGCCAAAAGAAAGGAGCGCCACCCCACACTTCCCACAGGAGATATTGAAATTCTCGTAGAAGAGATAGAAATTTTATCCGAAGCCAAAAATCCCCCCTTTTCCATCGCTGACGAGCGTACCGAAATCAATGAAGAACTGAGACTGAAATACCGTTATCTCGATTTTCGAAAGGGAGAAATTGTAAAAAACCTTCTTTTGCGCCATAAAGTCATGATGGCCACTCGCAGCTTCCTGGACAGAGAGGGCCTCATCGAAGTGACAACTCCCATTCTCTGCAAATCCACGCCTGAAGGAGCAAGAGATTATCTCGTTCCTTCACGCATCTATCCTGGAAATTTCTATGCTCTTCCCCAGTCTCCCCAAATTTTCAAGCAGCTGCTCATGCTAGGGGGGTTGGACCGCTACTTTCAAATTGCACCCTGTTTTCGAGATGAAGACCTCCGAGCCGACCGCCAGCCAGAATTTACACAGATCGACATCGAACTGAGCTTTTTAACTCCAAAAGAACTCTTTCAACTCGTCGAAAAGCTTTTGCACCACGTCTTTCAAGAATGCCTGGGCATTACGCTGCCTACTCCCTTTCCGCAGATGCCCCACAAAGAAGCTTTGGAATCCTACGGGTCGGACAAGCCCGATCTACGTTTTGGTATGCCGCTTGTCCGCATCGATGAGATTGCAAAACGATCTTCCTTTTCTCCCTTTCAGGAAATTCTAGCCAAAGGAGGAGTAGTAAAAGCTCTTTGTGTGAAAAAGGGCTCTGAGGTCTCTCGTAAAAATTTAGAAGAGTATGAAAAGATCGTTTCTCCTCTTGGCGTTGAAAAACTCTTTTCCATGAAAAGAGGGGCGGAGGGATTTTCCACCGGCGTTGCCAAGTATTTTGACGAAACGCTTTTGTCAGAAATAGAAAGAAAACTTTCGGTAGAAATAGGAGACCTGATCCTCATTGCCGCTGAAAAAGAAGAGAGAGTAAATCAAGGACTCGACCATTTGAGGCGCTACATTGGGAAAGAGCGCAAATTGATCGACAAAAATGCATGGAATTTCCTCTGGGTGCAAGACTTTCCTCTCTTTTCGATCGATAAGACAAGCGGAGAAATACAAAGCGAGCACCACCCTTTCACCTCTCCCCATTTTGAAGACATGCATCTTCTCGACACAAATCCCCTCAAAGCAAGAGCCTATGCCTACGATCTTGTGCTAAATGGATATGAACTTGCTTCAGGATCGCAGAGAATTCACAATGGAGAGCTGCAAAAGAAGATCTTTCAATTGACGCGCCTGCAAGAAGAAGAGATTACCAGCCGATTTGGTTACTTCATCGAAGCTTTGCGCTACGGCACTCCTCCCCATTTGGGATGTGCGCTCGGATTTGACAGACTGCTCATGCTCCTGTGCAAAACGGAAAACATCCGCGACGTGATTGCCTTTCCCAAAACGCAAAAAGCAAGCGATTTGATGATGCAATCTCCCTCACCTGTATCCAACTATCAGCTCAAAGAGCTCCACGTGCAGCCTACCGAAACCTGCGAGATTCCCTGGCTTTAGGAACTGTCCATATCAAACACATGCGCTTCTGAGCCTAATGCGATGAAAATTGTTCTTTTCCATCCAGATATTCCTCAAAATACCGGCAATATTGCCAGAACATGTTATCTCACACAAACAGGCCTTGTTCTCATACGTCCTCTTGGATTTAGCCTCTCGCACCGCCATCTCAAGCGAGCCGCTTTAGACTATTGGAATGAGATTTCAGTAGAACTCATCGATGACCTTGCCTCCTATCTGGAAAAAGCTCCTTCTTTTTATTTTTTTTCCAGTAAAGCAACGGCCCGATTTACCGATGTTCGCTATACAGAACAAAGTCTTTTAATTTTTGGCTCAGAAACAAATGGATTGCCCCATTGTTTTCACGAGTGCTGGAAAGAAAATTTTGTAACGATTCCCATGAAGCCCGATGCGCGCTGTTTGAACCTCTCCAATGCAGTAGCAGTAGGGCTTTATGAAGCACTGCGCCAAACGCACTTTGCGCAGTTTACTTTTTCTGAAAACAAGAGGAAAGAAGAGATAAAATAAGTGTCACAAAAAAAGAGGAAGAAAGGGGAAGAAAGAGCACGCGCCCCTCTCTTCGCAACACCATATCACCTGGAAGATGTCCCAAGAAGCCCAGCCATCCCTGATCTTTTTGAAAATAGATAAGTACTCCTCCTAAAATGAGAAAGAGCAGCCAGCTTCCCAAAAACCTTTTCATGGTAAAACATTGTCAATAAAGTGTTTCAAGTCTTCGAAATTCCTAAGTCCCAAAATACGATCTATCTCTTTGCCATCCTTAAAAAGGATCAAAGTAGGAACAGAGCTTACCTGAAACTGAGACGCTGTCTTTTGTTCCTGGTCGATATCGACCTTGCCAATCTTTACCTTGTCTTTAAACGCTTCTGCTACCTGCTCCAAAATTGGAGTCAACCGGCGACAAGGAGCACACCACATAGCAAAAAAATCGACCAAAACTATTCCCTTTTCAATCTCTTTTGAAAAGTTAGCATCTGTAAAATGCAACACGAAAGACATAAGTAGCCTCAACATTTGGTTTTCGATCATTTTAGAGGAGCTAATTTTTTTCGTCTACTTTAGTACTACACCGAACTAAAATCTGTAGAGTTACGGAAGTGTTGAAAAGTCATGCAGGAATTTTTCAAGGGGATGAATAGAAGAAATGCGTCTACAGAAGCACAAAAAAAACCTACGCGCACCCTATGGTAGCAAATTTAGTCCAAAAATGGCCATGATAGCTGCAATTTTCATAAGCTTTTTACGTTTAAGAAGCTTGGCTTGCAAATTCTATGGCGAGGGATACATACTTGAAACAATGAGATAAAATCCGCCGAAAAAATTCCCCACAGTCTCTGAAGAGATTTTTGGTGCGAATAACCTCCTCTTGTTATTATCATGAACGCTTTGCGGCCATGGCGGAATTGGTAGACGCGCTAGTTTCAGGTACTAGTCGGGGCAACCTGGTGGATGTTCGAGTCATCTTGGCCGCACTCTTCTTTTAAGGAGGCGTTCCTATGCATCCTTTGAGTACCCAAGTCTGTAATTCTTTTAAAGAAAGAAAAAGACGTTCGCTCAGCTCTTGAATCGCTTCTTTTTTGTGCATTCCGGAATAAGCAAAAGGAAGAATCGGAGAGCCAAAGACGCAAACCACCTTTCCAAAAGGTTTGGGCAATTTTCGTGCTCGATTCCACACGGGATGGGTTCCATGCACATAGACAGGAATGATCGCAGATTTGGTAAGAAAAGAAAAGAGGCCGATGCCCGGCAAAATAGCGCCAATCTCTTCGGTAAACGATCTGGACCCTTCGGGGAAAACAAGTACTTTTTTTCCGCTTTTTAACAGATCTAAAATTTTGCGAAAGGTAGCCTTATCGGAAGCGCTACCTGAAATGGGATGCGCATTTAATTGGGAGAGCACATAGCGAAAAAAAGACCGCGAAAAGAGAGACTCTTTGGCAACAAACTGTACCTCTTCGGGACAACCGATCGAAATGGCAATCGGGTCATAATTGGAAACATGGTTGGCTGCAAGTAGGGCTCCTCCGGGATTAAAATGCTCTAAGCCATACACGCGGTAGCGGTACAATATGCGAAAGACAAGGTGAGCGAGAAAGAGCACGCATCGATAAAAGGGTTTCATTTTAGGAAATTGGTGCGCTCTTTTTGTTTTTATATGAGAGAGCAAAAGCGCCGTCACCTCATCGATAGAAAGGTGGCTCGTATCGACCACAATGGCATCTTTGGGACATACAAGAGGAGAGGTTTTTCTCTTCTCGTCTCTCAAATCCCTCTCTTCGATCTCTTTTTGAACCTCTGGCAGAGAAAAGCTCTTGGCTTTTTCAGGAAATTTTTCCTGCAGCTCTTTGAGCCGTCTGTGCGCACGCACGGCAATATCTGCCGTTAAAAAAAACTTCACATCGGCACCTGGAAAAACCACGCTTCCCATGTCACGCCCTTCGAAAACGACGTGATTGCCAGAGGCAAAATCCCGCTGGAGCGGCAACAGCTTTTTTCGAATCAACGGTCTGGCAGAAAGTGGAGAGACTAGTTCTGTAATCTTTGGCTTCCGAATCTCTTCTGTCACCTCTTGGCTTCCCACAAAAAAATGGATCTGGCCATCTCTTTTTTGGCGTGCGTAAAAATGAAACTCTTCCAAAGCTTTTTCCAGCAAAGCATCATTTTCGAGATCTATCTTATTGTTGAGTAGAAACCAGGTGAGAGAACGGTACATGGCGCCCGTATCAAAATAGGCATAGCCCAAAGCTCTGGCCAACTGCTTGGCCACTGTCGACTTTCCCCCTCCTGCATACCCATCGATTGTAATGATCATAAGATTGCAAAGTTCCTTAGCGAGAAATTAAAAACAGATAGAGTAGAGGAATGGAGAAAAGAAGAGAGTCTACCATATCGAGCACTCCTCCGAGACCTGGCAACCATCCGCTTTCCTTTATCTTGGCATCTCTTTTTAAAAGAGACTCGGCAAGGTCACCCGTTTGTCCAGCAAGGCTCATCAAAAGCCCAAGCCACAAAGACTCCTGCCAGTTGAGGGTAAAAGCTTTCTCTGAAAGAAAAAGGCCCCAATAGAAAAATAGAAAGCTCATACCGACGCTCATCAGGGCTCCAATGATGGCACCTTCTCTGGTCTTTTTCGGACTCAAAAGAGGAGCCAGCTTTCTTTTTCCAAAAAATTTCCCCCCAAAATAAGCGGCTATATCTCCCATCTTTGTCACGGTCAAAAGATAGGCAATCCAGATGCGCCCATCGAAAGCAGAAGAGTAGAGAATCAAAAAAATTAAACTTAAAGGAAGCGCCACATAGGCCAAAGAAAAAAAAGAAAAGGAGATGCGGAGCAGCGATCCTTCTACTCGCAGAAAATTTATAAAAAAGAAGAGAAGCGAAAAACAAAAAAAGACAAAGAGTGGCCCTTTTTCGAAAAAAGAGAACTGCGAGGCAAGAAAAAAGGAGACTCCCAAAAAAACAGATGCAGCGACCGGCCATGCAAGAGATAGAGATTTTTCTCTGCTCCTTGCCAATAATAGCAGTTCCCCTGCTGCCGATGCGATCAGGCACAAAATAACTAAAGCAACTGCTATGCGCATCCAGAAGATTTGTGAAAAAAAGACGAGAAGAAAGACACAGGCAATGATTGCAAAAGAAAGTACGGATCGTTTGCGCACATCTTCCCAGCTTCTTTTACTCATGTTCCCCCCCAACGACGTTTTCTTTTTTGATAATCCAAAACGGCTGTAAGTAAATGCTTTTCGGAAAATTCGGGCCAAAATGCATCCACAATGTGAATCTCCGTATAAGAAGTTTGCCAAAGAAGGAAATTGCTGAGCCTCTGTTCTCCACTTGTGCGGATGAGGAGATCGGGATCGGGCCAAGGAGCGGTATCCAAAAAGCCAGAGACAAGATTTTCATTGATCTCGCTTGCAGATATCTTGCCCTCCGCTACTTCTTTGGCAATCTTTTGCATGGCCCTGACAATCTCGTCTCTACCTCCGTAATTGATGGCCAAAATCAGATCAATTGTCTTACCTCCCATGGTGGCTTCTCTTGTTTCCCAAACCACTTTTTGTATCCGTTTGGGCAGCTTGGAAAGAGCTCCAATCGCATGAAACCTAACGCCCTCCTCCTCCATAGATTTTCTCTGCCGAATCAGATAGATCTCAAAAAGATACATGAGCGCTTCCACCTCAGCACTGGAACGCGACCAATTCTCGGTCGAAAAAGCAAACGATGTCAAACTCTTGATCCCCAAAGCATGGCAGGCCCGCACAATATGGGTGAGAACTTCGGCTCCTTTCCAATGGCCAGAAAAAAGAGGCATGCGATTTTTTTTTTCCCATCTGCGGTTTCCATCCATGATAATTGCCACATGTTTAGGAATTGCTGTAGGATCTAAAAGAAGCAAATCTTCTTGATTATAAAGCGTTTGCGCACAACCAAGACTCTTTTTTTGCAACAACTGAATGTCCTTCTCCTCTTCTTCTTTAAGCGACACTCCTCTTTCCGTCAGCACAAACACTTTTCCTTTTTTCAAAAAAAGCAGCATATAAGAAATTGATTTTATACTGAAGATCTGAATTTAGTAGACAGATGAGGGTGTATTTAAGTATCCTCCTCTTTTCATGATTTCTAAAAATTCTAGAGGGGAAAATGCAAAAGCGCAACCGTTGGCACTGGATTGTAATTTTTATTACCATCCTTCTTACCGTTTATAACATTCTTCCAACGCTTTTTTATTACACGAAACCTCTCAAACAGGCGGTGGAAGAAAAAAGAGGAATGGAAATCGCAAAAGGTATTGCACTAAGAGTCAATTCCTTGCAACAGCAAGCCCAAGATTGGCTCTCTTCGTTCTGCAATCTTCTCCACATACACCCGAAGTCCATCATCGCACATGAGGCCAACCCCAAGCAGATCTCTGTGGAATTTTATAAGACAGAAGATGCAAAAAAATTTCGCAAATACCTTCCCAAAAGCGGTTCTTTAATCCCGTTTGTTCCCGCACAGCTAACTCTCAGTTCGCAAGAAGTGGACCCCGAAAGCAAAGCAGTTGTCGTCGAAAGACAGATTCCCATCCTCTTTCCCGAAAACAACCTTTCTGCTTTTTTTGAGTTTTCGCCCAAAGCTCAGCCCGATGGAAAAATTGCAGAGCTCTATAGAGAAGTTACCCTGGATCGCGCCGCGCACATTGCCACAGCTCTTGGAGGAAGCAGCTCATCTGCTCTTATGGCAAGAAGCATACAAGAAAATCCAACCGATCCACGTATCGAAAGTTTTATCTATACCATTGCCCATAACCTGGTCCAGTTTTCTTCTGTCTTCAAAGATCCATCTCCCGTCAGCGACCGTTTTTTCGCCAATCTTTTACAAGACAATGCTATCGATGCAAAAGCATGTGCGCATCTGCTGATGCAAATCTTTGACAAAGAAAGGGAAAAAATCAAACAAGAGCGCTCTTCTTTACTTTCCCAAGAGAAAAAATTCAAAGACGAAAACTCTTTTGCATCTCACGATCTTAAAGAAAAAACTCGTCTTTTGGAGAGAAAAGAGCAGATGTTTCAGCTGGCTCTCTCTCTTCTCAAAAAAAATGAGACAGCCCTTACTTCAAACCAAAAACCATGGGTCGCCACAACCATTTTCAACCTTTTAAAAAAATCTTGCGAGGAACATCCCGAAAACAAGGTTTTTGTCTTTGGCTTGGAAAAAAAGAATCCATTTTTTGAAGAGATTGTCATTGATTTTGCAAGCGACAGAATCTATCTCCACCTCCATAAAGACATCGAAGCTTATCAGAATAAACATCCCTCATTTCCCAAAGAAGCTTTTGACCAGCTGCTCATCAACGAAGTGGCGCATCTTACAAATCAAACCGATGAGAAAATCGCTTCTTTCGGAAATGAATTTGTGATCCATTTACAGACGCTTCCCAATAGCAAAAGCTTCCTTTTGCTCAAATTACATGAAATTGCAAAAGCACAAGTTGAACAATTACAAGAAGTTCTCTTAAGAGACTGGCAGCCCAAGCATCCCGAACTTGCTCGCTCTGTATTTCCCATCATGGATTATACTACTTATGAAAAACTTCCCTCAGAAGAGAGGGCACTCGGACTCATTTTGCTTTCTCCTGGAACCGATTCTGATTCCAGGCCTCATGAAATGCGATCCAATTCACTCTACGTGATCGCAAAAGGGATCGACCGCATTCTTCACAAATATCAGAAAATGCCCGATTCTCCAGAAGCTGAGCTCTTTTTCAAAGATTTCAAAGCTTTAGAAGAACTACTCAGGCGCAATGGCTTTATTGGATATCCCGGCTCTACCCTTTCCTCTCTTTCCACTTCCGACAATGACTTTATCTTCGAGCGCGCCGATACCTACCGTACACTGCTTGCAGCAACGAAGGAAAACTTTCATGTTTTCGGTGCAAAAAAATATGCCCTTCTCGAATTCTCCAATGTAGAGCAGCGCATCTTGGCAAACAACCAGATTGAGACCTCGCTGCATGAAGATCTCCTCAAATGGAAAGATGAATATCTCGCAGCGCAGGTCAGCTTGAATGCCGACACAAAATATGACGTTCCCAAACCCACAAAAAATATTCTTTGGGACAATTGTAAACTCACTGCAAAAAAATATTTTCTAGGAGATGATCGCAAAATCCTTCACTGGGGCCTTGACCTTTCCGGGGGAAAGACGGTACAAATCGAACTGCGCGATCGCAACAACAATTTAGTTACCAGCGAAAGCGATTTGAAACAGGGAGTCAACGAACTCTATAATCGCGTCAACAAATTGGGCGTCTCAGAAGTAAATATTCGCAGAGTAGATCCCTACATCGTGCTGGATTTTCCAGGCTCGCAAAATCTTTCTGCAAGCGAGCTGGTCAAAGCCTCCACCATGTTTTTTCACGTGGTCAATGAAAAATTTTCTTCTTCCAATAAAGCGCTTGCCGAAGCAACACAGCGCTTCTTGCAAGAGGTTTGGAATGAAGCTGTGGTAATGGGCCGCACAGATTCCGAAAGTGTAAATAACATTGCCTACAAGCATCTCCATGGAGATGCTGCAGAAAAAGAGCTTCCCCAATCGCGATCGGAAGCTGCAAAAATCCTATATGAAAATGGCCTGAGGCTCGCTCGTGTAACCGATCCTATTAACAATGCCTTCAACGATACGCTCTCCAAGCTTGCAATTCTTCGAGGCGAAGATTTTTCCGAATGGCAAGGACAAACCCATCCTTTAATGATTGTCTTTCAAAACTATGCGCTGGAAGGTTCTGATCTGACTAACATTCACGCCTCTTACGATCCTGCAAAGGGAAACTATTTAAGCTTTGAAGTAAAAAGCTCACGCGATTTGCAAGATGGATCCTCCACCAATCCCAGAGACAACCTCTATCAATGGTCGTCGCGCTTTTCGAAAGAAAAAATTGCGGGCACCCCACTTGAGTTATTGTCTCATGGAAGGGGATGGCGCATGGCAGTTTTGCTCAACGATTCCGTCATTAGCGCTCCTACACTAGAGGCATCTCTACGCGATAGCGCGATGATTTCTGGAAGTTTTTCTCAAAGGGAAGTCAACAACCTCGTGTCCGACCTAAAAGCAGGCTCTCTTAGTTTTACACCACGCATCTTGTCAGAAAAGAACGTGAGCCCCGAACTGGGAAAACAGGAACGCATCCAGGGCGTTTCAGCGACCTGTCTTTCTTTTCTCTTGGTCGTTGTTGCCATGATTTTCTATTATCGATTTGCAGGTAGTGTGGCCTCCATTGCCGTTTTCTTCAACCTCCTGATCATCTGGGCAGCTTTGCAAAATCTAGGAGCTACTCTCTCGCTCGCTGGCCTTGCCGGTATTATATTGACCGTTGCGATGGCGGTTGACGCCAACGTTCTTGTCAATGAGCGCATCAGAGAAGAGTTTTCCACCTCTGGCAAACTAGCTCCTGCGATCCAATCGGGATATCGTAGGGCCTTTAGTGCCATTTTCGACTCCAACATTACCACCATTATTGCTGCACTGATCCTACTGCATTTCGACGCAGGTCCCATCAAAGGATTTGCCGTCACTCTGATTATTGGAATTATCTCATCGATGTTCTCTGCGCTTTTTGCCACGCGCACCTTCTTTTCCAAATGGATCGAAAATCCCAAAAACACACAGCTCAACATGCGCCATCTGATTCGGTCCAGCGGAATAGACTTTTTAAAACAGGGCAAATATGCCGTTGGCATTGCCCTTGTGATTATTGTGGTAGGACTGACACTTCTGTTCCAACAGAGAAACTCGATTCTGGGAATGGATTTTACGGGAGGATTTTCCTTAAACATTGAGCTTTTGGAAAAAGAGGGTGCCGACTATCGTGGCCTTGTCGAACATGCTCTGCAAAAAGCGGGAGCATCCAAGCAAGATTTCCAAATCCGGGAGCTTTCGCCTGCAAACAATGTGCGCCTCTTAATTGCTGCCACAATGGAAGAGAAGGGCAAACCCTTTGCTTTACTTCCTCTAGAAACTGGTAAAAAAGATCTGCGCTATCTCTATCAAAGCAATCCCCGCATTGTTTGGATCGTCGACTCTTTGCAAAAAGCAGGCCTTGGAATTACGGAAAGAAGTTTGTCCCACCTCCATACTACTTGGACAGCGGTTAGCGGTCAGATGTCGGAGAACATGCGCAATAATGCACTTCTCGGCCTTGGCCTTTCTTTCCTTGCCATCGTGATCTACCTAGCCTTTCGCTTTGACTTCAAGTATGCCTTTTCAGCTCTTGTCTGTCTCTTCCACGACGTAGCAATCAGTCTTGGAGCGATTGCCCTTTTGCATGCAATGGGAGTTAGCATCCAGATTGATCTGATTACTGTGGCCGCGATCATGACCATTATTGGTTACTCGTTGAATGATACGATCATTATCTTTGACCGCATCCGCGAAGAGAGCAAGATTTTACGCACTATTTCCTTTCCCGAAATGGTCAACCATGCGCTCAACGCAACGTTAAGCCGCACGACCATCACCTCGGGCACCACGCTCCTAGCACTCTTGCCCTTGATGCTTTTTGGTGGCAGCACTCTCTTTGGTTTTGCATTCGTGATGGTCATCGGAGTTATTTTCGGCACGCTCTCTTCCATCTTCATCGCATCTCCCTGCATGCTCTTGTTGCACAAACGAGAAGAAAAAAAAGAAGAGAAAGTTCTGGCAGAAGAAAAATAGAAGGTTTTTTCAACTTAAGGGGCTTTGCCCCTTAAACCCCACCAAAGGACTACATCCTTTGGAAACCTAAAACTGGTTTCCAAAGAGATCGCTTTACGGGCATGCCCTTTGGGGAGAGCTCGAGAGCTGCGCTCTCGAATCCTTACTTCAAGCTTCCCAAAGAAAAGAGATGGGAAGGGCTATGCGATTCTTTTGAAAAAAGACAACTTCTTTTCCTAAGTAAAAAATGATGCCGCGAACCATTTTGTCCTCCATCTCCTCGCCCAAAATATCGAGGCCTTTCCAGTCTTCTGAAGAAATGGTTTGCGAAGACTTTACCTCAATGCCAACGATTTGCCCTTTTCTATTTTCCAAAACAATATCAACCTCGCTTCCCGTTTGGGTACGATAATGATAAAGTCCTACGGATTGCAAAGACCAGGTGGAAAGCTTTTTTAGTTCAAGAAATACAAAATTCTCCAAAAGAGAACCAAAGAGCCTGCCGCTGTCCAAAATGACCTCCTTTCCAACTCTCAATTGGTTGATTAATAATCCCGTATCTCCAAAATAAAGCTTGGGCATTTTTATTAATCGCTTGGCCCGATTCAGCCTCCAGGCGGGCTGGCGAATGATAAGGAAAAGAGACTCTAAAAGAACCAGGTAGTTATTGAGAGTAGTATAAGGAATCGAAGCTATACGGCTCAATTCAGAAATATTCAATAAGCTTGCACTACGTGTGGCTAAAATATTCAACAACTTTGCAATATCCCGAGGTTTTGCAATATTTGCAATGTCTGAAACGTCTCGTTCTAATATAGTTGTAAGCAAGTTGTCATACCAACGATCTCTCATTTCCTCATCTAGAGAAAAGGAATTAGGATATCCTCCTTGCGACAAGATCTCGATAAGGCTTTCTCGGTCCCAATAACTGCCATTGGAAAACATCGCATTTGGATCAAAAATAGATTCTAAAAATCGAGATTTTTTTTGCTGGATTTCTCCCATGGAAAGAGGCCAAAGATGGTGGATGAACATCCTTCCCGCTAAAGAGTCATTTAACTTCGGAGCAACGAGAGGATTCGCAGAACCGGTTAATCCAAAAAAACCGAGCCTTCTCTCCTCGTCCACTTTCAATTTGATAGGAAGAGCTATCTGAGGAACTCTTTGTACCTCATCAATAATAACAGGCTGCGACAGCGCATTCACAAATCCTTCGGGATCTTCTTGTGCAGCTGAAAGTTGTTTGAGCGTGTCAAAAGAGATATACTGCATTCCCAGCTCTTCTCCAATTTCTTTCATCAGAGTCGTCTTTCCGCACTGTCTCGGTCCGATAAGGAGAACAATAGGGCTTGCTTTAAATGACTGTAAGAGACTGTATTTAAGGTATCTAGGATATTTCATGAAAAATTCTTCCTTTTCTTGTGTAATATTATCCAAGCGTTTGATAATTTTACATAAAATTCCAATTCGAGGCATTCCAGCTGTAATTAACTAATTTTTGAAATATATTGAATTAAAGGATCAAAACCCCTTGCTTGCATGAGCGCGACTATCCCAGAAACTGTCATAACTTTTGCTCCCCTTCGACTTTTTTATAATAAAAAGCTATCGCATGAGACTTCCACGCATGCTCTTCAGAAAGGCCCTTTAAACGAAGTTGTTTGTGGAGACATATCTCAAAATCACCATACTTCCACTGTTGCTGAACTTTCACGTCAAGCTCAGCTTGGACCATCCTCAATAGATAACCTTGCACCTCCTGTCTTTGTCGCATTATTTGTTTGTCTTGAAGATATTTCCGTTTTGAAGCGGAAGGCCGCAAAAAAGAGGGAAGCAACCAAGATAAAGGTTGTTCTCCATTTGAAGAGGGAAGCAACCAAGATATTGAAGAGGGAAGCAACCAAGATAAAGGTTGTTCTCCATTTGAAGAGGGAAGCAACCAAGATATTGAAGAGGGAAGCAACCAAGATAAAGGTTGTTCTCCATGAGGATTTGCGTCACGAATTTCATGTGCCACCTGATCTGGTTTTTTTGTCAGATAGAGAATATCGCATACTTTTCCACCAAACACTTGCTGTCGTGAAAGGTCAATTCCTTCATATTCTCCCCGAAGAAAGAATTTCCCTCCGAAAGTTAATAGTTGGCTGTGGTCGGGTTGAATATATTTCTCTCCTTTAGAGTCTACGTAATATGTTTCTATAGGTGGCTGCGTAAACGACTGAATGCCTCGCAAGTCTTGACGGGTCAATACGCCGCTTGCCATATTCATTTCCTGCACCTGTCTCTGTGCCTGTTCAAAATCGCTTTTTAGCTGTTCTGTGGGGAGGCCTTCTTTTGCTGCTTGTCGATAAGACGCCTCGATTTTTTCCAAAGCCGATACACACCTATCAAAAGCCGTAGGATTAAAGACCTGTACTGCAGTGGTCGTTGTTGCAGATGGAGCACCACTTTGGGCTTGTTGAAACTCCCTATAAGCATCATTGATAATTTGTGTGGGAGTAAGAATCAAATCGCTACTTGCCGCAACCATTTGTTCTACTTTTTGCCTGCTCGCTGCAAGCAAACGTTGAAACTCTACAATGGAGTATTTTGCAATTGTGGTGGGTGTTCCTAGTTCTGTGACAACCGCATCGCAGCGTCCTAATTTCTTTAGCGCTGCTTTGCTTTTCTCTAAGGAAACAGGATCCAACTTTTTTGTTCTTGTAAAGTCATCAAATGCCTGATCAATCTCTTGAAAGAAACTATCAATCTCCTGCCCTGTTGGTAAAGAGACAAGGAGAGCAGTTTCAAATTCACACATCTCTAGAACTTTTCTCTCCACCTCTTTAATTTTTTCCTGGTCTGCCTCTTCGCCTTTACAAAGAATTGTGGCCGCCCACTCTTTAATCTTCGAAAGTACCTTTTGGCAATTTTCTAGAGAAGAACGTGACAAAGTTCTAGAAGAGGAAAATTGTTGATATTCCTTATTAATGGTTGCAAAAGCGGCTATAATCGCATCACTGCTGCTGATAGTCGTAAACGGTGCAACTGGTGTCACTCTAGCTGCCTCTATTTCGCAAGCATCTTGATGATAAGAAGGGGTTAAAGCCAAGAATCGTCGTATTACACACTTGTCCAATTTGGCAGCACCAGTTTGCAATTGTCGAACGAGATCAAAAAACTTTTGACCTACCGAGGAGAGATGAGAGCTGTCTCCTACCACGAACAATAACTGTTTTTCTTGTTGAAAAAGCGAAAGAAGCCCTGGGTTTTCGGCTACCTCCGGCTTTTTAGAAAGTTGCTGCAAATATTCCAAAAGTTGAGTCAGCACAACCACTGGAGAAATAGGGGTGGTCGGAAGAGTAACCATCAGTTCTACGTAAAATCGAGGGAGCGTTTGACTCTTGTGAAAGACTACGATTTCATCCCACATGGGAACCTGGTCTTTTCTGCAGGGAGTATAAGCAGGGCACACCGGATTCGAGGTGTTCATTGCAATGATAGGAACATAGTGGGCATCATAGTTTTCAAAAGCAGGGCCTCCTTGCAGCTTGTCCCTATCTGAAGGAGCATCTGGAGCTTCTTCCTCTATCACGGGATAGGGAGATCTCATACTGACCCATGCAAGAAGAAGCCGGCCCGAACTATAAATGTCCGCTGCATAGCGAGCGCTATTGGTAAAATAAATTCCACTACCAAAAAATCCAACATCTGTAGAAGGACCTCTATCCCCAGCACCTTGCAAATAGCTATGCTTGCCAAAGTAGGCAAATCCGGTATCGCAAATAAATTGGACCTTTTCTTGATTGCTCCCATGCCAATAGGGAAAAATAAAGACATGCGATAAGGTCTCTTTGCGAGTGCCTGCGCGCACCACGACAACGGGGGAAAAAGCATTCGCAGATTCTCTCCATCGAGCCACCACTTTTGCACGACAACCAGTAGGATCTTCCTCTGGCCATTTAGGAGAAAAGAAAGGATTTTGTGCCTCACCATCCATGGTTACTAAAGAAGCCTCAAACTGCTCGGTTTGCAAAGGATTGTGAACACAAAAAACCCGTTTGATGGAGTAAGTCAAAGAAGCATATTGGAAAAAATAGGAATGCACAAAATCCCACTCAGGATCGGATGGGAGAACTTCACATTCATGATGGAGGTTTTTTTGGGCTGAAGGAGCACGCACTTTGTGAAAAAGGGAGTCGCTGAGCATCCAAGGCGAGAGAAGATTGCATACTTTGCTTCGTAAATTTACAAAGAAGGAACTAGACATAGGCTACAAGAAATTTTTAATGCGCATCATTGGATAGAACACTTTCCGCGCGCGTCTTCTACTCGACATTCCATGCTGCACAAATCTTGCGAGATGTAAATAAAAATTCTTCTTTGTTCCCCGCAAGCACGCCGCAGTTCTTCTTTTGCCATTTGTTTATGTTCGTAAGACAAGGGTTGGTTCAAAAGGTATTGGCACAAAAGAGTGGTGTTGTAAGTGGGCGACACTGGAAAACCAGAAAAATAGCGACGAACTCTATGCGTAAATTCTTTCACGTTCTCTCCTGTCGGGCATAAAGTGATGATTTTCGAAGCCTTGACTCCAAGACCACCGAAATTATACCCCCCGCGTGATACAGAAACGCCCGAATAGGTACGTTCGGGCAAGTTTCTCTTAATTCCTTCAGCAATGTCAACATCGCTACCCCTTGCTTGCATGAGCGCGACTATCCCAGAAACCGTCATAACTGTTGCTCCTTTTCGACATTTTTATAATAAAAAGCTATCGCATGAGACTTCCACGCATATTCTTCAGAAAGTCCCTTTGAACTAAGTTCTTTGTGGAGACATATCTCATAATCACCATACTTCCACTGCTGCAGAGCCTTCACATCAAGCTCAGCTATGGCCTTTTTCAATAGTTCAGATTGCACTTTCTGTCTGTTTAACATTTGCTGATGTTGAGGAGATACCTGCTTTGAGGCAAAGCGCGGCTTCGAAGCTTGACGAATTTCATATTCAACCTGATCTGGTTTTTTTGTCAGATAGAGAATATCGCATACTTTTCCACCAAACACTTGCTGTCGTGAAAGACCGATTCCTTCATATTCTCCCTGAAGAAAGAATTTCCCCCCGAAAGTTAATAGTTGGCTGTGGTCGGGTTGAACATATTTCTCTCCTTTAGAATCTACGTAATATGTTTCTATAGGTGGCTGCGTAAACGACTGAATACCTCGTAGGTCCTGACGGGTCAATACGCCGCTTGCCATATTCATTTCTTGCACCTGTTTTTGCGCCTGTTCAAACTCGCTTTTTAGCTGTTCTGTGGGGAGGCCTTCTTTTGCTGCTTGTCGATAAGACGCCTCGATTCTTTCCAAAGCCGATACACACCTATCAAAAGCCGTAGGGTTAAAGACCTGTACTGCAGTGGTCGTTGTTGCAGAAGGCGCAGCACTTTGTGCCTGTTGAAACTCCCTATAAGCATCATTGATAATTTGCGTGGGAGGAAGGATCAAACTGCTATTTGCCTCAACCATTTGCTCTACTTTTTGCCTGCTCGCCGCAAGCAAACGTTGAAACTCTACAATGGGGTATTTTGCAATTATGGGTATTCCCAGTTCTGTGACAACCACATCGCAGCGCCCTAGTTTTTTCAGCGCTGCTTTGCTTTTCTCTAAGGAAACAAGATCCAACTTTTTTGTTCTTGTAAAGTCATCAAATGCTCGATCAATTTCTTGAAAGAAACTATCAATCTCCTGCCCTGTTGGTAAAGAGGCAAGGAGAGCAGTTTCAAATTCACACATCTCTTGTACTTGTTTTTCCACCTCTTTAATTTTTTTCTGGTCTGCTTCTTCGCCTCTAAAAAGAACTTTAGCTGCCCACTCTTCAATCTCCGAAAGTACCTTTTGGCAATTTTCTAGAGAAGAATATGACAAAGTTCTAGAAGAGGAAAATTGTTGATATTCCTTACTAATGGTTGCAAAAGCGGCTATAATCGCATCGCTACTGGTAGTCGTAACCACCGCAATTGCTGAACTTGGTTGTACTCTAGCTGTCGTCGCACTTGCAGCTGTTGCTGTTGAGGCTGCGCTTGTTGTCATACACACTTCTCCTTCAAGATATCCTTTTTAAATCAACCCAAAGTAAACTAAAGTTAACTGCACAAGCTTTCCTTCTTATCTCAAGACTTTTTATAGTAAAAAGCTATCGCATGAGACTTCCGCGCATGCTCTTCAGAAAGGCCTTGAGTACGAAGTTCTTCGTAGGTAAATATGCCATAACTACTATACTTCCACTGTTGCTGAACTTTCACGCCAAGTTCAGCTTTGACCGTCTTCAATAGACCATTTTGCGTCTCCAGCCTTTGTCGCATTTGTTTGTCTTGAGGATATTCTCTTTTTGAAGTGGACTCCGGTCCAAAGTTAAAGGGTACCCAAGAAGAGGGGCGCACCCAAGAAAAAGTTTGTTCTTCGCAAGGCTTTGCGTTACGAATTTCATATTCAATTTGATCTGGTTTTTTTGTCAGATAGAGAATATCGCATACTTTTCCACCAAACACTTGCTGTCGTGAAAGGCCGATTCCTTCATATTCTCCCTGAAGAAAGAATTTCCCTCCGAAAGTTAATAGTTGGCTGTGGTCGGGTTGAATATATTTCTCTCCCGTAGAGTCTATGTAATATGTTTCTATAGGCGGCTGCGTAAACGACTGAATGCCTCGTAGGTCCTGGCGGGTCAACACACCACTTGCCATATTCATTTCCTGCACCTGTCTCTGTGCCTGTTCAAAATCGCTTTTTAGTTGCTCTGTAGGGAGGCCCTCTTTTGCTGCTTGTCGATAAGACGCCTCGATTTTTTCCAAAGCCGATACACACCTATCAAAAGCCGTAGGATTAAAGACCTGTACTGCAGTGGTCGTTGTTGCAGATGGAGCACCACTTTGTGCCTGTTGAAACACCCTATAAGCATCATTGATAATTTGCATGGAAGGAAGGACCAAACTATTACTTGCTCCAGCCCTTTGCTCCTCTTTCTGCTTTGCAAGAAGTGCAGCTTCAAACTCGGTCATCTCTACAACTTTTTTTTCCATCTCTTTAACCTCATCTCTACGAAAAACCGCATCAGCGCAATCCTGAATCTTCGAAAGCGCTTTCTGGCAATTTTCTAGAGAAGAATGCGCCAAAGTACGCGAAGAGGAAAATCTCTGATATTCCTCATTGATAGTTGCAAAAGCAGCTATCACCTCATCTCTACTACTAGCGGCAGTTGCAACCACTACAATTTGTGGCGTCCTAGCGCTCCCTATCTCTATCTCTGACCTCGCCGCACCTGCACCTGCTACTGTTGAACCTGTGCTTGTTGTCATAAGACCCCCCTTACTTTTTAAATTCGATAAAAATACTAGCAAAAATAGACCATTAGGAACTGTCCAAGAATAAAATGAACTATTTCACCGCGCGAAATAGTTCATTTTATTCTTGGACAGTTCCTTAGCTAATTACGCAGATTCCACGGCTATCTTCCACTTTGCAAAAAATGCTCGTTAAGTCTTCCGACACATAAATATAAATTCTTCTTTGTTCCGAACATGCTCGAACAAGCTCAGCTTTTGCCGCCGTTTTATCCTCTTCGTTCAATTCTTCTCCTAAGACGTAACTTTTTAATAGCGATGCATTGTAAGTTTTTGGCACAGGAAAGCCTACAAAAAAACGGCGCACCTGTTTGAGAAATTCTTTTACTTTCTCACCAGTAGGGGTTAAAGTAATTACCCGTGCAGGTTTGGCTCCAAGTCCAAAAAAATCATATTTTGTTCTCGAAACATCTACTGCAGAATAGGCATCTTCGGGTAAATTTCCTTTTATTTTCTCTGCGATTTCGATGTCTCTAGTATCTGTTCGAAATAATGGTAAAATCGAAACAGGTACCCGTGACACTCCTGGATCATCTGCAGATCTTGTTGTCATAAAAAATACTCCTTCCGCCCTCAACTCGTTTTTTACTTACTAGCGCCTGCTACCGCACCCAAAACAATAGGAGCTATCACAGGAATCGCTATTTGCAAAATCTTTTTTGTGACCTGAGTCACTTTGTAAGTAACGATAACACAACTACGCTCTCTTAATTTCAACTCAATAGCCTTCAAATCAACTGCAATGTAGAGATCTATGTCTGTACATTGCGCATAGGCTTTTTCTAGTTCTACAATTCCACCGGAAGAACCACAGATCTGGTGCAACAGTTCTTTTTGCAAACCAGCCTTATCCACTCTTGATTCAAGTTTTGCCCCATCAATTAACCCAACACCTGCAAAAAAAGCAAAAAAAAGTGAAGCACACATGTGTGTTTTTGTAATTGTCAAAGAAATGAGCCTCGCATCTATTTCTTCAGCAAATCCTGCAAAAGGATATCTCGGCACCGATGTAACGTAGACAGCAGTATAAGTGCCTGCAGGCAACCTATCTTTAATAACTTCTGCAAGGCTAAAATCACTCCTTCCCATCAAAGAGCGCAACTCTGCTGTGTCTCTTTCTTGAACAGCTTCTTCTCCTGCTATCGCAGGAGTTCCCCTTCCAACTGCTGTAGTCATTGTAACCTCCTCTTGGTTCAAAAATTTTTTTTACATGAAATCTACTCTAATGCTGAAAAAAAAGACAAACATTTTTTTCGATAAGACTCTAAGAAGAAGTTTTCCTTCTCAGATTTTAAGTTTCCCAAAGAGAAGAGACGGGAAGGACTATGCGATTCTTTTGAAAAAAGATAACTTCTTTGCCCAAATAAAAAATGATGCCGCGAACCATTTTGTCTTCCATCTCTTCGCCTAAAACACCGAGACCTTTCCAATCCTCACTTGGTAAAAGCCGACACAACTGAAAAAGCAAGTATTACAACGAAGAGACGAATTGCTGGATGGGATCCAGTTTATAGGTTACGACTTCTGGGAGTCAAATAATTTATCATGCAATCGCCCTGGGCTTCTTCAGAGCTTCCTTAATAGAACACAAAACCATTTCATTATATCATTATTTGAAATGCGTTCAGATTACTTCAAATCCTGCTATCATGAAAACATTCCTCGGTGGTCTTCTAGATGGCACTCAACGCTTGTTGAGTCTTCCACTATATAAATATAAATTCTTCTTTGTTCTGCATAGGCTCGAGCAATTTCCAATTTTGCCAATCTTTCTTCCTCATCTTTTAGTTCTTCTCTACCTAAAATGTATGCTTCTAAAAGACTTAAATTGTAAGTAAGGGAGATAGGAAACCCCGTAAAAAAACGACGCGTTTGTCGTCCAAAGAATTCTCGTGCCTTCAAGATAATTAACATTACAGGTTTTTCTCCTAGTCCACAAAAATTATATCTCGTGTGTGAAACATGTGCTGTAGAATAAGTAAGTCCAGGCAAATTTCTTAGCACGCTCTCCTCAATTACACTATCCGGAGCTTTGCTTCGAACCAGTGACAAAATCGAAATACGCGATTTCACTGCGCTGGATGTAGTTGCTGTCGCTGCCATTGTTGGACTTGTTGCTGATGGAGCTGCCTCTGTCTCATAAACATCTTGAATATGGGGAAAAGAGGATAAAGCTAAAAATTTTCGTATTGCACAGTCGTCCAATTTGGCAGCACCTGTTTGCAATTGTCGAACGAGATCAAAAAGCTTTTGACCTACCGAAGAGAGAACAGAGCTGTTTCCCATCACGAACAATAGTTGTTTTTTTTGTTGAAAAAGCGAAAGGAGTTGTGGATTTTCGGCTATCTCTGGCTTGGCAGAGAGATCTTGCAGACTGTCTAAAAGCTGAGTCAGCATAGCCACTGGAGAAGGAGAACCAGGAGTTATTGGAAGAGTGACCATCAGTTCTACGTAAAATCGAGGGAGTGTTTGGCTCTTGTTGAAAACCACAGTTTCATCCCACATGGGAGTCTGATCTTTTCTACAGGCGACATAAGTGGGGCACACCGGATTCGAGGTATTGACAGCGATGACGGGAATATAGTGGGCATCGTAATTTTCAAAAGCAGGATATCCTTGCAATCTCTCACTATCTAAAGGCTTACCGGGCGCTTCTTCTTCCCCGATCACGGGATAGGGAGAGCGCATGCTGACCCATGCAAGAAGTAGATGTCCCGAACTATAAATGTCCGCTGCATAGCGGGCGCTATTGGTAAAATAAATTCCACTGCCAAAAAACCCAATGTCTGTACTTCCGGTCCCGTCACCCTGCAGATAACTATGCTTGCCAAAATAGGTAAATCCGGTGTCACAAATGGACTGAACTTTTTCTTGATTGCTTCCATGCCAATAGGGAAAAACAAATACATGCGAAAGAATCTCCTTACGTTTACAAGGGCCGGTGCGTACAACGGCAACAGGAGAAAAAGTACTAGCAGATTCCCTCCACCGTGCCATCACTTTTGCACGGCACTTTGTCGGATCTTCCGTTTGCCATTTGGGAGAAAAGACAGGGTTTTGTGCTTCGCCATCCATCATCAACAAAGAGGCTTCAAACTGTTCGGTTTGCGGAGGATTGTGAATACAAAAGACCCGTTTTATGGAGTAAGTTAAGGGAGCATATTGGAAGAAATAGGATTTCACAAAATCCCATTCGGGATCGGAGGGGAGAACTTCGCATTTATGGTGAAGGTTTTTTTTGGCTGAGGGATTGCGCACTCTTTGAAAAAGAGACTCGCTGAGCAGCCAGGGAGTGAGTGGATCTTGCATTCTACCTCGTAAACCAGTAAAAAAAGAACTCGACATAGACTTTCTCTTAAAGAAATTTTTATTAAAAATAATGCACTGCTCAATGCCATCAATCAAGGAAAAATTTCACTATTAAAGCCATGATCTTGTTTCCGAATTTCAGGAATTTGCAATTTGATTCCTGAAATCGATCGTTTTTCTTCATGTTGTAGTTTTATAATTGCCTCACAAGACTTAAAAAAATTTTCGTTTTTTTCGTAGCTCTACGTTCTTGCTATTTTTCAAAAAAAACTGCACACTGCCTAATAAACACAAAAAAACGGAAAATCAATGCATGAACAGGATAAGTTTTATCCCCAAGAATCGGTATGGATCTATCCCAAAAATAACCCTGAATGGCGCTCTGCGATTGTTCAAGAATTTAATATCCATCCCGTAACTGCGCAAATTCTCGTTTCTAGAGGATTTACCAATTTTGAAGATATCCATAATTTTTTATATGCCAAGCTGCCCAGCCTGTACGATCCCGCGCTCTTCAACGATATGCAGCTGGCCATCGATCGCGTGGTGACTGCCCTTTATAAAAAAGAGGGCATTCTGATTTATGGGGACAACGACGTGGATGGCATGACCGCGGCGGCGCTTTTGACGGAGTTTCTCAAAAATTTGGGGGGCAACGTTCACTATTTTATTCCCAATAGCAATATTCAAAAAAAGGGGCTTTTTGCCGATGCAGTAGAATTTGCACTAAAAAATCAGTGCTCTCTTCTCATTACAGTCGATTGCGGAATCACTGCGGGAAAAGAGCTGGAAGATTTTTTAACACACCAAATCGACGTAATCGTTACGGACCACCACGAGCCCACTTCCAAAATTCCCCACTGTGTTGCAACGCTGAATCCCAAACTAGTCAATAGCACTTACCCTAACCGTGAAATCACCGGCGTGGGCGTTGCTTTCAAATTGGCCCACGGAATTACTAATACACTATTGGCATCGGGAAAAATTGCGCCCAACTCGATCGATTTGAAAAGTTTTCTCGACCTGGTGGCTCTGGGGACCATTTCAGACATGGGAGTGCTTCTTGGAGAAAATAGGATTTTAGTGCGCTACGGGCTTGGTGAACTGAGGAAAACAAAGAGGGTGGGTCTTTTAAAACTATTTGCTATTTGCGACTTAGACCTCTCTTCGATCTCTCCTTTGGACATTGCATCCAAGGTTGCCCCTCGATTAAATAGTTTGGGGCGCATTGCAGATCCCAAAAAGGGAGTGGAGCTCTTACTCATTCGCGATGAGGAAGCTGCAAGCAAACTGGCACAAGAACTCGACCTTCACAACATAGAAAGGCAGAAAATCGAACGTTTAGCGGCGGAAGACATTGAAAATTATATCAAAGCCCATCCTAAGATCTTACAAGATAAAGCCATCGTACTCTATTCACACAAATGGCACCCCGGCGTCATTCCCATCGTAACCACACGCATTGCAAAACAGTACAACAGGCCCACGATGATCATCGCCATTGAAAAGGGGCTCGGCAAAGGATCGGTACGCACAATCCCTGAGTTTTCACTTCTTACTGTTTTGAAAAAACATGAAAAACTTCTGGTGAATTTTGGAGGACATGATTTTGCAGCGGGACTCTCGGTTCTAGAGGACAATATTCCCCTCTTGCGCAAAGCCTTCATTCAGGCGGCCAACCAGGCTCTCAAACCTTCCGACCTCATTACAAAACTCTATTTAGACGCCTCCGTCCATTTTGGAGAGCTTACCTTTGACTTCATGGAATCGCTCAATCTTCTCGAGCCCTTTGGCAATGAAAATCCGCCTCCTATTCTCTTTTCCGATGTGGTGCAACTCTGGGCTCCCAAGGTTGTGGGCAAAACCCATCTTAAATTCTTTTTAGAAGAAGGGGATCGGATGCTGGAAAGTATTGGATTTGGGCTTGCTTGGAGAAAACCGCAACTGCGCAAAAAGGATCTCTCTTTGCGCATTGCCTTTTCACCTTATATTAACACCTTTTTGAACAAGTCAAGCATTCAGCTACATATCAAGGATTGGAAAATCCACAAAGATCTTCCTCCAGAAGAGGAAAAGATCTTTTAGAGACTGAGCTCCTTAGCCGACAACTTCTTGACCCCAAGTTCTTTTGCTAAGGTAGTTTTGCTGATACTGCTTCACTTCGTCTTCGTGAATAACCCATGCAGCACCTTTGCGCGTTGCTTTCATATGACCTACGCGTGTGGCATAGTAAATTTTTTGAGCAGGAACATGCAGCATTTTTGCTACCTGATTAACGGAATAATATCCTTTCGCATTATCAAAAAGAAGCTCTCCGTTGAACTTTGACTTTTCTCGAGAATATTTGTTCTTACGATACTCTGCGAGGTCATCTACGTGAATAACCCAGCGTGTCGCATCTTTTTGCGCTTTTAATTTTCTTTGCTTAATAGCCACATAGATTGCCTGTCTTGTGACATTATTAATTCTTGCAGCTTCTGTGATTGAAACAATCTTTCTTTCAGAATCTGCAACTTGAATAACATGCTTTTCCTCTTCGGGCATGGAAAACTGATTCATTTTATTTCCTCCATTTTTTTACCTAATATTTTTATCAATCAGCCAAGAAACCTGAAGCCTTTAGATTATTAAGCCGATTAAAATAATTTTGTTATATATATTTTCGCAATAATTTAATTATAAATCAAGTATTTTTAGCAAATAAAAATAAAAAGTTCGAAAAACTATGCAAAATACGCAATTTCAGTAGATTAAAACTTCCCCTCCCATTATGATCTGGTTGAAAAAATAAAAGAAGATGAAAATTTGTTTTGCAACTAACTCGAGGTCATCATGTTAAGAAAAGCTTTGTTTCTGTTTTTGATGCTTTTCGCAAGCATCTGTTACTCAAAGCTCCCCGAACTTTCCTCCCGAGAAGTGCGTGCGAAAGTAGAAGAAATTCTCAAAGCCCATGCAACTTATAAGAAAATCACCCCACAAATCGCAGAGCGCATCCTGCAAAATTTCCTAGAAGAACTCGATCCTTCCAAAACCTATCTCATCGAACCAGAAATACAAGAATGGAGCTCTCCCGCTGATACTCTCAAACAACAGGTAATCGATGGATTTCGCAATGCCGATTTTTCGCTTTTTGAAAAAATTGTGGATGTCATGATTGCCTCTATGGAAAGAAGAAATCTCTTAGAAACAGAGCTCGAAAGCGCAGCTCTTCCTTCGAACGTGGACCCAAGTGAGTTCAAAGACCAAAAATGGGCGCTTTCCAAACAGGAGCTTTTTGGCAGGCTGTGCAAAATCAAATCGCTGCAGCTTTCCGCAGCGGAAAAAATGAACCAGATGAGCAAAGAACAGTTTTTGCAGCTCGTCAAAAAAAGACGCCTTTATCGAGAAGGAGAAATCCTCTCTCCCTCTGCCAATCAGAAAAAAAATCTGATTTTGACCTACTTTTTAAAATCGGTTTGTAGTGCCCTCGATGCCCATACAGATTATTTCACTCCTAGCGAAGCGAATCAGTTTTTGATTCAGGTACAACAGCGCCTGGTGGGCATTGGAGCACAGCTGCGCGACAATCTGAATGGATTTGCCATCGTGCATCTTCTCGAAGGCAGCCCGGCTGCGCAAAGCAATAAACTCAAAATTAACGACCTGATCATTGCCGTGGATAATGTACCGGTCGTGGGCATGGATATTTCCGATGCTGTCGAGCTCATTCGAGGAGAAAAAGGAACAAAGGTTTTATTGACCATTCTCCGAGAAAGCAAAGAGATGCAATCACAACCACAAAAACTGGACATTGAACTTGTGCGCAACGAAGTAGTGTTAGAAGAAACAAGACTGGACACCTCATTTCAGCCCTATGGAGATGGGGTCATCGGCTGCGTCAAGCTTTTTGCTTTCTATCAAGATCCTAAAAGCTCCTGCTCGCAAGATCTTAAAAAAGCTCTCGAAAAACTAAAAAAAGAACACAATCTCAAAGGCGTTATTCTCGATCTGCGCAATAATTCGGGAGGACTTCTTCCTCAAGCCGTTGCAGTGACCGGTCTTTTTATCAACAAAGGAATCGTCTGTTCCGTACAGGACAGCAGTGGACAGGTACAGCACCTGCGCAACGTAGAAGACAATGCCGTTTGGGAAGGGCCCCTTCTTGTCGTGATCAACAAAGCAAGTGCATCTGCGGCCGAAATCGTCGCACAAACGCTTCAAGATTATGGCAGGGCGCTTGTCGTTGGAGACAAACACTCTTTTGGAAAGGGAAGCTTTCAAACATGCACAATCGACACCTCGAAGGGCGCAAAGAGCAATCCTCAAGGAGAGTACAAAGTCACAAGAGGCATCTACTATACCGTCTCTGGCAAGAGCCCTCAACTGGTAGGAGTGGGCGCCGATATCTTAGTTCCTGGAATTCTTTCCGAGCTGGACCTTGGTGAGTCCTATTTGAAATTTCCTTTGGAAAATAGTTCGATTGCTCCCCATTTCGACGACGATCTTACCGATATTCCTCTCCAGCATAGAAAAAAAGTTTCTCTTCTTTATAAAAACCATTTGCAGTCCAAAATTTTCACTTTCACAAGATATTTGGAATCGCTCAAAAAGAATTCTGAAAAGAGAATTGAGCTCAATCAAAACTACCAAAACTTTCTCAAAGAGATTCAAAAAAAACGCTATGAAAGCGACACCATTGAAATTTTTGGCCAAAGCGATCTCCAATTGCAAGAAAGTTTCAATATTATGAAAGACCTGGTCTTTATGTTGGAGATCCAGGCCAAACAGGTCGCAAACTTCTAACTTATTTAGGTTGCCTATGACTGTACGTACGCGTATTGCCCCCTCTCCTACAGGAGAACCACATGTGGGAACTGCTTATATTGCTCTTTTTAACCTGGTATTTGCTCGCCATTTTGGAGGAAAATTCCTCATCCGCATAGAAGATACCGACCAGAAGCGGTCCCTTCCCATCTATGAAGAAAACATTTATAAGGCGCTGAAATGGTGCAATATTGAGTGGGATGAAGGACCCGATATAGGAGGTCCTTATGGTCCCTACAGGCAATCAGAAAGATTGGACATCTACCAGACACACATCCAGGAGCTTCTCAAAAAAGGAAAGGCCTACAAGTGCTTTGCCACTCCAGAAGAGCTCAAAGAGATGCGAGAGCTTGCAGAAAAATCGGGCCAAAAAAGTGGTTATGACCGTCGCTATCGCAACCTAACCGAAGAAGAGGTCGCCGCTCGGGAAAAAAAAGGCGAGTCTTATGTGATTCGTCTCAAAGTGCCTCTTACCGGAGAGTGTCAATTTGAAGATGCCATCAAAGGCCGCATCACCGTTCCTTGGTCGGAGGTGGATGACCAGGTCCTCATCAAAAGCGATGGCTTTCCGACCTACCATTTTGCCGCTGTTGTCGATGACCATCTCATGAAGATCTCCCACGTCATTCGAGGCGATGAGTGGATCACGTCTGCTCCCAAACACGTGCTTCTCTATGATTCTTTCGGATGGGAAAGACCCATCTTTATGCATATGCCCCTTTTACTCGGAAAGGATGGAAGAAAACTTTCCAAAAGAAGAAATCCCACTTCCATTTTTTATTACCGAGACTCTGGTTTTTTACCAGAAGCCCTGATCAACTTTCTCTCTCTTATGGGATATAGCATGCCGGGCGATAAGGAGATCTATTCCGTCCAAGAGCTGATAGAGGCATTCGACCCTTCGCGATTTGGCAAATCAGGCGCCTTTTTTGATATTACTAAACTCGAATGGCTCAATCAGAAATATCTGATCGCACATCTTACCGAAGACGATCTTCTTCAGCGTTTAAAAGCTTGGGCATTTAACGACAAATTTTTTAAAAAAATTATGCCCCTTGTCCATACGCGCATCAAAACTTTTGGCGAGTTTATGGAGCTTGTTGACTTTCTCTTCATCAACCACCTTCCCTATTCCAATGAGCTCTTATGCCCAAAAGAATTTACGCCCGAACAGGCAGCCCTTGTGCTGCAGTGCATCATCTGGTCTTTGGATGCACAGCAATCATGGGATGCAGAGAGTCTAGAAAAAGCTTCTCACGAAGTTGCCGATTTCTTTGCCATCTCTCATAAAAAAGAAGTGATGCCTATCCTCTTTGCAGCCATCATGGGGAAAAAATTTGGACCTCCCCTCTATGCTTCCGCAGATATTCTCGGAAAGGATCGTACGCGCGCGCGCTTTCTCAACTCAATTGAGTTTTTAGGAGGCGTTTCCAACAAAAAAATGAACAAGCTAACAGCAGCGTGGAACAAGAAAGAGGGAAAAGAGTTTTTCTTAAAAAACCCTTCCCAACAGCCCGTGAAAGAATAAAGTAAAGAGTTTGGCTATGGCGCAGCAGAGTGGCTTTGGCAAGAACAAACTTCTTACTTTAAGGGCTTTTTTCATGCTCTTGTGTTGTTTGCACTTCTTCATCCGCGGTATGCGAAATAATGTAGTTGCGCTGAACGCCTTGACTCAAATCACAGCTCGCGAGTAAAAATGCAAGAAATAAGAAAAGAAAAGAGTACTTCATATTTTTTGAATATAACGAAGAGAGAAGGTCTTGTCTACTCCAAATTGCACATCCACTTATAATATTACCCATCCCTTCCAAGCGCTATTAAAGAAAAAAACGCTCGTCTCTAAAGAAGGGTCATCAAAAAAGGTTTTTCATCTCGTCTTTGACATAGAAGAGAGCAAGATGGTCTATTCTCCTGGCGACAGTGCAGCTCTCTTTCCTCTTAACGACCCTCATCTGGTAGAAAAAACCATCGCCTCTTTTCACTCTGAGCCAGATGCCATCATTTCCCATCCAAGAAGTCACCAAGAGATGAATTTAGAAACTTTTCTTACCCACTATGCGACCATTACCCGCTTTCCCACCGCTCTTCTTTCGCTTTTGTGGGAATATCAAAAAGACCCACAAAAAAAAGCATTTTTGCACAATCTGCTCGATCCAAAAAACAAGCAGCTGCTTGCAGACTTTCATACTCAGCATGAAATATGGGATCTTTCAGAAGAGCTTCTCTGCCCAGAAATTCCCATCGAAAAGATCGCACAGTGTCTGATGCCTCTTCTTCCGAGATTTTATTCCATCACCTCTTCTTTAAAAAAGCATCCCGGCGAAGTGCATCTTCTGGTCGGTCTTCTCTCCTACACCACTTCTGGCCACAACCGCCTCGGCGTTGCCTCTCACTATTTGTGCAACCTTTTGCACGAAAAAGATCTGGCCTCTCTTTATATCCAACCTTCCCACGGATTTTCCCTGCCAGATGATCCTCATGCTGATATCATCATGATCGGCTCTGGAACGGGCCTGGCACCTTTTTCTTCTTTTTTGCAAGAGAGACAAGAGATTCAAGCCTTGGGAAAACATTGGCTATTTTTTGGAGAGAGAAACCGCTCATCTGATTTTTACTACCAAGATTTTTTACAATCGTTGGAAAGAAGGGGTTTTCTACGACTTTCTCTGGCTTTCTCGCGCGATCAGGAAAAAAAGATCTACGTACAGCACAGGGTCGCAGAAAACGCAAAAGAATTTTTCTCCTGGCTAGAAAAGGGCTCCTACCTCTACCTCTGTGGAGACAAAGCTCTTGTCAAAGATGTCGAAGCCGCCATCCAAAAAGTTCTTCGAGAAGAGGGGTCCATGAGTCAAGAAGAGGCTATGCTCTATCTCAAACAAATGCGCCTCGACAAGCGGTATCGCAAAGACGTTTATTGACGACTCCGAACCGTAAGTACGCAAAGGCATTGCACGCCATCACCCCGTCCATAGTCAGAAAGTCCATCGCCTGAAGTAGCCGTAATGCCTACCTGATCGATTTTTACTTTTAAGATGCTCGCAATTTTTTTTCTCATTTCCCCGATTTTTTCTTGCATTCTAGGATGTTTGGCTTCGATGGAAAGCGCCACATGCACGATCTCCAACGCCCCAAGTGTTTGCAATGCTCTTTCCAAATAAATCTGAGAATCGGTCACGCCGTCTTTTCTACAGAGCTCAACGGCAATCCCCCCCAAAATGTAGACATGGGTCAAAGAAGAAATCGCGTTGCAAATGGCATGCAACACCACATCTCCATCGGAATCGGCAGAAAAACCCATTTCAGTTTCAAAAAGAATCCCTCCGAGACGGCAGGGCTTGGTAGTATTAGTCTCTATAAGAAAACGGTGGCTATCCTGACCAATACCTGTACGGTAGACATGTTCCATAAAAAGACCAACTCCCTTTCAAAAAACTTACTTCAAACTAACAATGCTGTCAGCTCAAGGGGCGTCTCCCCTTAAATCCACCAAAGAATAAATCCTTTGGAAACCTAAAACTGGGTTTTCAAAGAGCTCGCTCTACAGGCATGCCCTTTGGGGAGAGCACAGCTTTCGAATCCTTAAGTTGACAGCATTATTCGAATAACACTATGTCATTTTGGAGATTTTTCTAAAATAGATGGCAACATGCATAGCGGGAACTGCTCTATTTTTTCCAATCTGTTTGAGTATAAATTCTTTTCTTGGTTATAGTTATAATTGTACAGCTCCTTTTTCTGGTGTTCCATGGATCAAAAACTCAAAATCAAAGGCGGGCGGCCGCTTCAAGGCTCTATTGTGGCAACAGGCGCGAAAAACGCCATGACCAAACTGCTAGTAGCCTCGCTGCTTTCCGATCAAAAATGCATTTTTCACAATGTCCCCAACATCGGAGATGTTGCCATCACTGTAGATTTATGCCGAGAAATTGGCATGGAGGTTCAGTGGGACACAGAAAAGAAAATCATGGAGGTAGAAACACCAGAGCTGAGGACCTCCTATATCCCTCAAAGATTTTCTGGGGCCAACCGCATTCCCATTTTGATGATCGGCGCTCTTTTGGGCAGGACAAGAGACGATATCATTGTGCCCACTGTGGGAGGAGATCTTTTGGGAAAGCGTCCCGTCGACTTCCACCTGCTTGCCCTAGAAAAAATGGGAGCTACCATCGACTATCGCGTCATGAAAAACGAAGGAGCCTACCTTGCTCATGCACATAATGGGCTGAACGGAACACTCATCGAGCTTCCCTACCCCTCTGTAGGAGCCACGGAAAACATACTTCTTGCAAGTGCCCATGCCACCGGCACCACGATTATCAAAAACGCTGCCATCGAACCCGAGATCATCGATCTCATTTTATTTTTGCAAAAATTGGGAGTGCCGATCTCCTTTATTGCCGACCGCACCATCAAAGTAGATGAAACGAAAAAGTTTACTCCCGCCGAACACCGTGTGATTCCCGATCGCAACGAAGTTGCCTCCTATGCGCTTGCAGCCATTAGTACAAAAGGAAAAATTTTCATCGAAGGCGCTCGTCATGAGCACATGATCTCCTTTCTCCATAAACTAAGGGAAATCGGAGGAGGATTTTACATCAAAGAAAATGGCATCGAGTTTTTCTATGCTTCTCCCATCAAAGGAGGATGCGTCATAGAAACCGATGTACATCCAGGATTTATGACCGACTGGCAACAGCCTTTTGGTGTTCTATTAACCCAAAGTCATGGATCTTCAGTGATCCATGAAACGGTTTACGAAAATCGTTTTGGCTACACCCATACTTTAAAAGAAATGGGGGCAGACATCGAACTCTTCAAGCACTGTCTTGGAGAAAAAAAGTGCCGTTTTGCCTCTTGCCACCATGACCATAGTGCCATTTTTCGTGGCCCTTGCGACCTAAAGCCAAAGGAAATTGCCGTTCCCGATCTTAGAGCAGGCTTTGCCTATGTGATGGCAGCTCTTTTAGCAAAAGATGTTTCAACCCTGCATAACGTCCACTTCCTCGACCGAGGCTACGAAGATCTCGTTGCCAAGCTATCTTCGCTGGGGGCTGAAATCGAACGCGTAGGAGAAAAAGCTCCTTATTATAAAGGTCTTGCCAGCAAGCTGGTGCAAACGACCAAAAAAGCTGCAGCTATCCAATGATCTCAAGTCCTTAAAGTATTATTTTGTGGCGGTTCCACCGTAACAAAGACGTTTGTACTCGAATCGGGAAGCAATGAACGGATCGTTGGGTGGTATAGCATCAGCGGGTCCGATTGTAAAGTTATTCTATTTGCATAAACAGGTCTGGTTGGAGCGATGACGGTCCTTTGAGTTTCCCGAGCGATTGTATAAGCAAGGCTGGTAGATGAAGATGCCGTTGATCCCCCAGCGAGGATAATTCGTGCAGATGTAGGGATTTTAGAAAGGCAGCCAAGGAATTGTTCTTTATTTTCAAACAGCCCAATCCGCGACCAGAAACTGGAAGAATTCTGTATTTCCAGATGATCCGGTTGTCCATGCACATGAATTAATACTGCAGCAACTTTTCCAACTTTTGTGGCCGCAAGAGCTTCTGCGCAGATGTCTCGATAAGATTTGACCACCTTGAATTTCAAATCAAAATGTTCAGAAAGATCTACTAATAATCCTGGATAGCCTTGGGGATTCATAGCTCCATTATGATCTTCTTGAGCAGAGAGAAATAAAAATTTCTCTCTGGGATCATCTTTGCACAATCGAAAATATTCTTGCATGTCAACGAAGGATGCAGGAGAGGACAAGATTTTTCTTGCAACAAGATTGGTGCTCACAGCATTCATTGCTGCTTGTTCTCTGGGATGCAACATGCTTGGGCGCTTCACAGTATCGGGACAAGATGAAAATCTGGGATAAAAGGTCTCAAAGCGCGTGGAAATATTCTTTTTTTCGGGCCCATTGTCTGAGCTTACATTGTAAAAACCACGGAGGTGCTCTAGCATTAAAGGATTTTTTGAAACAATTGTTGTAAGAGGTGCGTATACCTCATCCGTTGCTGCGATTATAGCCCGTTTTGCTCCAGTTGCCATCTCTTGGGCCAGATTGTCATAAAAAAACCTTTTGCCTCCTACAGAACAACTTAGTAAAACAATTCTTCCAGAGAGCTTCAAATTCGAAAAACAATCAGAAAAGTCTATGTCGATGCGTTGTTCGCTAGAAATAGAATCGCATCCCAGAGGAGGCATGCCCAAAAGATTGTATGCGTATAAACATATCTCTTCTGGGTTGCCATGACCATTGATGAAAACGTGCGCCAGTTTTCCTATGCGAGCAACTTGCTTGATCTCTTCACAAATCTCTTGATAAGATGAAACAACTTTATATTTTACATCCCACTCTGGATCGAGAACCTTGATAATGTTGGAAATCCAGCGGGGTGCTAGCGCTCCATTATGATCATAGTCTGCGCTAACAAATAGCAGTTTCTCACGAAGGTCGTCTTTACGAAATCGCAACCACTCCTGTTTTGTCTTAAACAACCGCCTCTTCTCTTCTTGTTCTGTTTCAAGCAAACGAAAATGATTAAAAAAACCACCTACAGGAACAACCTCAATTGCTTCCAGTTCTCTGGGATGTAATTTCTTAGGATTCAGATCTGGGCAATCTGGGGTAAGACAATCACGAGAGGTAGGGAACCAATATGCATAGAGTGACTCAAACGGTTTGGTCACGGTCGAACAAATATCTGCCACAGTTGACCAAATAGATCGTGACGCTACAAGAGAATGTTTTTGCCTTGGCAGTTCTCCTTTCTGGTTGAACCGTCCCATTGGCTGCGCAAGAGCAGTGAGTAATTCAGTCGATTTCATCGCAGCGGTTTGGGTATGTGCAAGTGGAGCAATAGCAGATGTCGGAGAATATTTTTGCCCCAGCAACTCTCTTTTTTTCTGATCGAATCGCCCCATTGGCTGCGCAAGAGTAGCGGGCAAGCCAGTTAGTTGCATTGCAGCGGTTGAGGTGTTGGCAAGTGGAACAATAGCAGATGTTGGAAGTGCTGCGCTGCTCTCTAGCATCGGCCATTTAAAAACGCTTTGAAAAAGCAGTGCATGCATGCATGCACTCAGCCATCCTTCTCGATAAGAAAAGGGAAGCGGCTCCATGCAGATTGGACTTAATGATTCTTGGGGTTCGAAGGAATCATTTTTCCATGAACTAACATATGCTGGATTCTTAAAAACCCGTTGCGCTTCTTTTATGTGCCGCCGATCTTCTTGCGTGCAAGATTTCGCACAATCGGCAAGCCTTTGTTCAACTCGCCGAGCCAGTTCAGGTGGAATATAAGCGCCATAGGCAATCTGATCGACAAGTTGAACAACTTTTTCGCAAAGACCATTTAGTTGTGAATCCCACTTCTTGCTTTTTTGAGTCAAAGGCCGGTCATGTCTTAGCCTCTCGAAGCCACTGAGGCTAGCGATTTGTTGTGCTATAGCTGCCGCATCATCGCGCTTGGGTTTGATTGCAGTTGTCATAAAAAAATTTCCTCTTCAAAAATTTTCATGCTATGTTACTCTCTTACAAAAATAAGTAAAAGGAAGTTTTCTCATGGCAGTTCTACCACCTCCATATGATGAAGCTCCAGCTCCCCTCCCTCTGGAGGGAATAATTCCAATAAATCGCGAGGCTGCTTTTTTTTTAGCCGGCGCAGCTGGAGTTAGCGCTGTTGCTATCGGTGTTTTTGCAATGTTGTATAGCTACTGCGGAAAATGTCCACCATGCCCACCATATAACTGTCCACCATGCCCACCATATTCCGATTGCGGTTGGACATTAGTAGGCGCCTTGGGAGTGTACGAGGCGGGTAAGATGACCATAAAACTTGGTCAATTGCTCATAGAGCGAATATATCCGCCCCCAGTTCCAGAACCTCCGCCTGGCCTATTGCGTCGCCTATTGCGTGTAATTTGGTGATTTTCAAAATCTTGCACAGAAACTTATCTCCTATCAACGCAAAATAGACGCCTCCCTCTATGGGCGGTTTGACAATCGCTCTTTTCTCCTATACAATGGCCCTCCATGTGGAAAAAAGAGCTAAAAAAAAGCTTTTCAGATCTTTCTCAGCTTTTTGATTTTTTGGAGATCAGCAAAAAGCAAAAGAGCCTTTTTCTAGAAAAGAGCTCTTTTCCCCTTCTTCTTCCCTATAGGCTTGCACAAAAGATCAAAAAAAGAAGCATCGACGATCCTCTTCTCTTGCAGTTTGTCCCTTCAAAAAAGGAAAAGATCGAAAAAAAAGGTTTTACCTTAGATCCTTTGCAAGAAAAAAGCTGTTGCACTGGAAGAGTTCTCCGCAAATACCCAAAACGAGCTCTTCTACTGGCTTCGTTTTTTTGCGGAATGCATTGCAGGTTTTGCTTTCGAAGACATTTTTCTCCTCCATCCTCCTCTTTAGAAGAGGCCGTAGAAGAGCTAAGAAAAGACAAAACGATAAGCGAAGTTATTTTAAGCGGTGGAGATCCTCTTTCTCTTTCCAATCAAGAGCTCAAAAAGCTCTTGCAATCTCTAGAAGACATTCCCCATATAGAGCGTTTGCGCATCCATACACGTATGTTCATTGCAGCGCCAGAAAGAGTCGATGAGGATTTTCTTCTTCTTCTTCGAGAGTTAAAAAAACCTCTTTATTTTGTCCTGCACATCAACCATCCCCATGAGCTAGGGGAAGACCTTTTTTTATCTCTTAAAAAAATTCTTCTTTTGGGCCATCCTATTTTGACGCAGTCGGTCTTACTAAGAAGAGTCAATGATAACCTGCAAACCCTCACAACACTTTTTGAAACTCTCATCAATCAAAGAATTCTTCCCTACTATCTACACAAACTCGACCCCTGTGCTGGCACTTCTCATTTCGCAACCACCCCTCTCATAGAAAAAAAATGTCTGCTCGAGCTCAAAAACCAGCTTCCTGGGTATGGCTATCCAAAATTCGTTCAGGAAATTGCCGGAAAAAAAAGCAAGCAGCCTCTTGTGCTTAGGAACTGTCCAAGAATAAAATGAACTATTTGACCGCGCCAAATAGTTCATTTTATTCTTGGACAGTTCCTTATGGAAATTTATTGAAAAAAGATGCCCCGCTCTTGGCGAAAATCGAACGTACAAGATAGTTTTTTAAATAGTTTTGTTATAGTCGCGGGGTATCATTTTCATTCTCTAAAAGCCTTTTTTCTGCTATAATTTTTTTGTTTTAAGTAATTTCGTTAAAAAATATGACGACAAAACCTTTTTCAATTTCTCCTGCTCTTGGGCCAACCGAATATTGCAGTACTCCTCCGCAACCGCCAGAAGGAAAAAACATATGTTTCTTCCGAAGAACAAAACCTTTCGATCCCATTCCTCTCGAAGACCTCTTCCCCATCGTTCAAAGCGCAGATATTAAACCCAATGATGTGGATTGGCAAGGGCGACTGACACAGCTTTTGTCGGATCATCAAATTATTACAAAAAATATTTTACAGAGCCGAGTCTCAGAAGTTAGGAAAACATGGGGCCAGCATCTTAAAGAATTTCTTACTTTGAAAACAATGCTTCGGATTTCAATAGTCGCTACTCTCTTTTTTCTCTTACTGCCTTCACCGATTTTCAGTTTTTCTATTCCTTTAAAAGCCATTTTTCTACCTCCTCTACAGTGGATTTCTCAATCTCTTCCCATCGCGCGCATTTCGAGCTTGGCACCGCCTTTTTTACAAAAAGTGATAAGTTTTTCACTGGTTCGGTCAATTGTTCTCATATGTAACAAAGTTTTGCTCTCCAATGGATTTGCTCATTGTTTTGCAAATCTACCTCTAGCCTACGGCATTTCATTTCTTGCCTATTTTTTGCCAGAAGACAATCTTTTGTGTCGTATGAAAAAGAGACTCGATCGAATCGTTCTTGGTCTTCCGCACGGTACGGAAGACAGGAAAGCTTCCTCTTTCAGAGCTTCGATCCCAAGTGAACTGCAAGAGGATGGGGAACTAAAGCAGCTTACATGCTCGATTACCTTTGCTCCAATACGCTATCCTTGTCAGCTTCGTTGCAATCATATCTTTGAATTTTTTGCTATAAGAGATTGGCATGAACAAAAGAGAAGCGATGGATCAGCTATTACTTGTCCCTCCTGCCGCGAAATTTTCACTGAAAAAGATCTCCGTATAGACTCAGATTTGTCAGATCAAATCGAGCTGCGCATCCTTCTGCTTTGTGCCAATCAATCACGTTAAAGAAAAAATTTCCTCAGTTTCGACATAGACAAATGAAAAAATTGTTTCAATGCCCAAGAAGAAAAAGCAGGGTCTTTTCAAGGCTCATACAAGAAAAGGTTTCACGGTTCGGTAGCGAAAGACTCACTTTTTCAAGTGGTTAAGAATCGCCATCTGGTACAGGTAAGAATCCCTCAACAAACCACTCCCTCCAACTTACTTTGTCCGAGGAGTCCGAAGAAGCAGGTGGTGCCTCTGCTGCTGCAGACGTGGCCGCTCCTCCACCAAGAGGAGCTGGCTTTTTACCCCCACCAAATGCTCCACATACCGCTCTCCACGGAGACATTATCATCCCTGTGCCTACTTGTCCTGGAAGCTCCTCTACAAGTCGTCCTACACTTCCAACTGCCTGATCTATTACTGTATTCACTTGTCCAATGCGCGCATCTAAATCTGTATTTACTTGCCCAACAATTTGGGTCGCAACAAAAGAAAAATAATCAATAAAGGACCTGCTAGAAACCTCTGCCCATTTGACAAAGAAAAAGAAAATAGAATGAGCCAACGTCGTTACCGCAAAAGCTAAGACAGCCACAGCAGGCGAGACAAACCCTGTAGCTACTGTATAAGAACAGATCACAGCAATCCCAAGTCCCATCTTCCAGCTAAAAACAGATCCCCAAAATTCTCGTGTTGCTTCAGTAAAATTGGAGAATTGAAGAATCGGCCTTTCTGGGGCTGCAGGAGCAGGTGCTCTACCAGGAGCTGCTCCGGCAGCAGGGACATGGGCAGGCGGCGGCACACCATCAGGAACCGCTCCGTCTCTGAGAGGAGGTACTACTGCAGGAGGAGGGACTCTCGTAGAGGAAGGGCCTCTTATCCACCCGACCAACCCAACGAGAAGAGAAAATACCAACATGGTCACTGCAAAAGCTAAAGCAGCAATAGCAGGAGGAACAAGTCCTGCAGCTACTGTAGAGGCACAGATTACACCAACACTAAGACCGATCTTCCAATTACACATAGACCTCGCAAATACTCGCCTTGCGTGAGTAAAATTGGATACTCGATGAGCGGTGGCGGAAGTAGAAGTTGCTGCATCAGGAGTATTAGGATGAGAAGGAGCCGGTCCTGCTCCAGCATCGGCAGTAACACGAACTTCTGTCGCCATAAAACTTCCCTCTTTTTTTATTCATTTATTCAACAGGCTAACAAAAAAAGGGGGAAAAAAACAATTTTATTTCTCACTGTTTTCACGAAAACTCCCTCAGGAGATATTATTAGAAAAAATTTAAAAACATCTGTTTTACAAATAAAATCTTTATAACAGACATCTCCAGAAAGAGAAAAATGAAAAAAAAGAACTTCTTTACATCCTGGGAACAGTCTTGAGCCCTAAAATGTAGAGACCTTCTTTCAAGATCTCTGCAGTTAGTTCACATAAGAGAAGGCGCTGGTTTTCTTCCAAAGTGCCCTCAACTCTGCAATCGCGGAAAAAAGCATTAAATTTTTCTGCAAGATGGTAGAGATAGTCGGCCAAACGATTGGGCAAAAGATCGCGCGACATGGCTTGCAGCACTTCGGGAAAACGGCGGAGGTGTAGACCAAGGGCAACTTCTGAGGGGTGCTCTAGCTGGATGTGGCTGAGAGCAGCAATCTTTTCGATATCGGCATTGGTTTTTCGCTTGATGCCAATAATGCGGACGTAGGCATAGAGAAGAAAAGCAGAAGTATTTCCCTCAAATTTGAGCATCTTTTCATAGCTAAAAGCATAATCTTTGGATCGATGCGAAGAGAGATCGGCATACTTCACAGCTCCAATGCCAAGCGCTTGTGCAATCTCGCCAAGCTCTTCTTTCTCTACTGGCGCTAGCCTTTCCATCAAGAGAGACTTGGCATGATCGATTGCTTCCTGTAAAAGATCGAGGAGCTTTTCCGTCTCTCCTTCGCGCGTCTTGAATTTTTTCCCCTCAGGGCCCAACACAAGACCGAAAGTCACATGGTCAAAACGGGTTTTTTTAGGATCGAGATATCCGGCAAGGGTAGCAGCTTTTTCAATCATGCGGAAATGGAGGCTCTGCCCACTATCGGTCACAATGATGATGCGGTCTGCTTTTTCCACCTGTGTTCTGTGGCGAAAGGCAGCAAGCTCGGTGGTGTCATAATTAAAACCGCCGTCTGATTTTTGCACAATGATAGGCAGCGGCTTTCCTTCTCGATTTTGAAACCCTTCGAGAAAAATGCATTTGGCACCATCGGAAATAGTGATCAGATTTTTTTTCTCCAGATCGTCTACCATCTCTTTGAGGAAAGGATTGTAAAAGGACTCTCCTCTTTCGGTAATTTGGACGTCGAGCAGCTTGTAAATCTCTTGAAAAGCTCTTCTGGAAATTTCACAGATCTCCTGCCAGGCTTTCAAAGCTTCTGGATTTCCACTTTGTAGCTGCACCACCTGCAGCTGAGCCTCTTTCTTAAAAAGAGGGTCTTGATCAAAGAGCTTTTTGGAGGCTTTGTACCACTCCATTAGATGGGAAAGGTCGGTCTTTTCCTGCCCCTGAAGAACGCGGGGTGCATAGATACGCAAGTAGGCAATCAGCATGCCAAACTGCGTTCCCCAATCGCCTATGTGATTCAAACGAATCACGTCATGACCCAAAAACTCAAAAAGACGCGCTAGGCTATCTCCGATAATTGTAGAGCGCAAATGGCCCACATGCAGCTCTTTGGCCACATTGGGAGAAGAAAATTCGACAACAATCTTCTCTTTTTTTTGCGGCAGCTCGATCCCAAGAGTATTATCGCGTAGCATTCCATCCAGATCTTTAGACAAAACAAGAGGATCGATCCAGAAGTTGAGAAAGCCGCTGGGAGCAATTTCCGTTTTTTGTACCAATGGCTTTTCCTCAAAATGGCCCAAAATCTCCTCTGCAACTTTTTTGGGAGCCATTTGTAAAATTTTCGCAATCTTGAGCGCACTGTTGCACTGGTAGTGGCCAAACTTCTCGTGTTGGCAGGGGGCAACTTCAGCAATTTGATCGACTTTCTCCAAACGAGAAGAAAAGGCTTTTTCTATGGCCTCTGTAGCTTTCTTTTCCAAGATTTCAATTAAAGTCTTCATATGATTTGAGGAAAACAGGGTGGTTGTGTTCTCTTACCAATACCATACTGGATACGATAATTTGCAAGGGCAAGTGCTGCGCGCAGAGGAGAAATATTATTTTTCTCAGCCATTGCATAAATAGACGTAAGAGTTTCGTAAATTGTATCCGTTGCATCTCGGGCTTTTTTCGCATGGTATCCTCCGGGAAAAAGTTCGTAGGCTACATTTAATAATCCCCCAGCGCTAATGACAAAATCAGGGACGTACAAAATACCTCTTTCCTGAAGTTTATCTGCAAGATTTTCTCTTGCCAGTTGATTGCTTGCAGAGCCAGCAATTGCTTTGCAACGGAGTTGCGGCAGCGTCTGATCGTTGACAATTCCACCGAGTGCACAAGGAGAAAAGAGATCGCAAGGAGTTTTGTATATTTCTTCTGGCAAGATCATTTGCGCATCAAAGCGCCTGGCCATCTGAAGCATCTTTTCTCTGTTTACATCGCACACAAGAAGTTCAGCGCCTTCCCAAAACAGAATATTTGCTAAGGGGCCGCCCACATCTCCCAATCCCTGGATTAAAATTCTTTTTCCCTTCACGCTATCCGACCCAAACAATTTCTTCATCGCCGACTGGATGCCGCGAAAGACACCCCAGGCGGTAAAAGGGCCGGGATCTCCGCTGCAATTCTGATGAGGAAGGCCTACGACATAGGGAGTTTTTTTCCGAATCACCAGCATATCTTCGGGAGATGAGCCAACATCTTCCGCGCAAATGTAACTTCCCTTAAGAGCATCCACCGCGCGAGCAAAGGAAAAAAGAAGCTCTTCGCTCTTATCCTTGCGCGGATCGGCAAGAATCACGCTCTTTCCGCCTCCATAGCCAACTGCAGCAATCGCAGATTTCAATGTCATCCCCTCAGAAAGTTTTAAAGCATCCATCAAAGCAAGTTCCCAAGAAGCGTAAGGATAAATACGCACGCCGCCAAGAGCAGGGCCCAGGTTGGTATTGTGAATGGCAATGACTGCACGCAACTTGGTCTGTGGATCGCAAACTTTCCACACCTGTTCATACCCTTTTACTTGCACCCTTTCCATAAGAAGATCTGTTTTTGTTGAAGGAAGAACTTTTTCCTCACTTGTTTGACACCTCATCGACAACTTCTCCTATCGCTATAGGTTTACAATCAAGTTTTTTCTTTATTTTCCCAAAGCAATGTACCATCAGACGACCAATTGCAACAAGCGCATTCACATCCGCAAATAGCAAAAAGTCTTTTTGCGGATTAATTTTAAATGCTTGGACCTGCCTGGAAAGGGCTCCGTTTTTTTTCATTATAAAATTTTTTCTTGATTCGCAATGTGGAAGAACTCATTATTTTTAATAAAAATTTCTTAAAAAACATGTCCGGTTCTTCCTTTGAAAATTTACGAAGCAAAACACAAAATCCTCTTACTCCCTGGCTGCTTAGCGATTCTCTTTTTCAAAGAGTACGCGCTCCTTCGGCCGAAAAAACTCGCCATCATGAGTGTGAAGTTCTTCCATCCGATCCTGAATGGGATTTTGTGAATGCCTACTTTTTTCAATATGCTTCTTTAGTTTATTCCATCAAACGAGTTTTTTGTGTCCACAATCCTGCACAAACCGAACAGTTTGAAGCCTCTTTGATAAACATGGATAGTCAAGCACAAAATCCAGTTTTTTCTCCTAAGTGGCAGGAGCAAGATCCTACAGGTTGTCGCGCAAAAGTGATGGCTCGATGGAGGGAATTTGCAAAAGCTTTTTCTCCTGTCGCTGTGGTGCGCGCAGGCTCTCGCAAAGATCTCTTATCGCGTGTATCTGTTTTTCCCTATTGGCATGGAAGCGATCAACAAAAAGTCCAATCCATTTGCGATTCTGGATTTACTTATTTTGGCAAACATAGCTATCTACAGGGATCTGGAGATAAAGGAACTTCTACAGATGTTGGATTTTTTGGCAGTGGAATCTACTTCACAAATAGCGCTCGCTATGCAACGGACAGTTATAGCTCGGGCCATCTTCTTCTCGCATGGGTCAGCATGCGCTCTCCCTATCCCGTGATCGGGGAAGAAGAAGCTCCAGGTTCTCCTTTAGATGCGGAAAAGTTGCAAGGAGGGCCTGCTTTTGAAAACTACGATGCTCACTATATTCCTGTCGTTACAGCAAATCCTTCAGATCCAATGTGCAAAGTTTATCTCCCCGGTAGAAAAGATCAAATTCCCACGTGGGACGAGGTTGTCGTCTTTCACTCTAATCAAACGCTCCCTCGATTTTACGTAGAATTGACGCCCACTCTTCCAGCTCCTGTTCCTATGCCTGCCCCTCATCCAGTTCTCGCCCCACCTCCTTCTACTTCCCTTCCCTCTATTTTCGACATTCCGCCTTTGTTAGAGCAATCCCTTCCCAACAAAGAGATTTTAGAAACTATCGGAATAAGAGATGAGTCTTTAGCTCCTCCTCTAAATCCTCTGTTTCGAAAATTTTTAGCTTGGCGATGGGTTCATGGGCTATGCGAGTGGAAAATTCCTTGTTTGGAGTTTGATGAGTCGTCTTCTACTTTTCTTCTAGAGGACGGACGAATGATAACCGGGGATTCCCAGTCAGTGAGGGTATGGAATCCGCTTTCAGGAGAATGTCTACGGTCGTTCAAAAAAGAACAACCTCATAATAAAGGTAAAGTTCTTTCTCTTGGAAAAGGGCGTTTGTTGTTCCCAGTGGATTCTCGAACACTCGTGATTTGGAACGCAAGCGCTGACAAAGTTTTGCAACGCTTTCATTATCCTCGTTCTGTTCTTGAAATTGATGATTTTATCCTCTTAAAAAATGGTTACATCGCAGCTATTTACGATCGAAAAACTGTTTGTCTTTGGAACCCACTCATTAGCAAATGTCAAAAGACTTTTTGCCCTTGGATTTGCCGCCCTCAAAAGGGAGAAAGTCGTACTGCCGATATAAGGCTTTTTTCTATGGGAAAAAATTATTTGGCAATTACATGCTCTGCACATTCTAGCATATGGGGCTTGAATGAAGAGAAGTGCATTTTGGCTCAATTGAATGTACATTTTTGCCCTTCTCATGAAGAGGTTGTTTCGAGTTCGAGTATTTCTCATGGCCTTTCTGTTTTTAATCTTTCCGAAAGAGACCTGAAACAACTGGAGCTTAGGAAGTTAGGAAGTCATGAAAAAGAGGTTCTGTGTTGTTATCGACTTAAAAATGGCCATGTAATTAGTGGGTCGGAGGATAAGACCTTAAAAATCTGGGACACTCAAAGCTGTCAATGTGTCAAGACTTTGAAAACTAGAGCACCAGTAGCTAAGGTATGGGAGTTGAAGAATGGTTGGATAGTATGTAAAGGAAAAGATGAGATCTTAGGGGTTTGGGACCTACAAAACGGAAATCTTTTACAAGAGTTTTTTGCATCAAATGTTGAAAGCGTTGAGGAAATTGGAGGGGGAAAAATCTTAGTTGTGTCTAAAACAAACACTTCCATTTTTGACCTTTCAAGGGGGGTACGCTCATGTACTTTCCCTGGCAAAGGTCGTTGTCTCAAAGAGGGCTTTATTTTATGCCATTCGGGATACGCTTTACAAACTATAGATCCAACTAGTGGACACGCGTTGCAATCCTTTGGAGCTTCTATTGTTTCTTCGCCTACAGCACCCTACCAACTCCCAGATGGCAGAAAGTTAATAATAAACGACCACTCTATCTTTCTTGAGGAAAAAAGAGGGGTTTTTCAGTGCGTGGTTCCAAATATGGATCCGCGCCCCCTCTTGTTTTTAAAGGATGGACTTGTTTTGGTAAAAAATCGTGAAAATTTCCAAGTAGTAAATCCGAAGACCAGAGAAGTGCTCAATACTTTTCCCTCTTATCGAGGAGCATACTATAGAAAATTTATTTCTGCGCCAAATGGCAAACTTGTTGCTTTGTCAGACGATCAAATAGACATTTGGGATAGAAAATGCGATTGGATCATTAAATCTTTACCTCTTGAGAACCGTCTTGGCCCCTTTTGGCTATCGGAAAATGTTCGATTTTTAGCAAGGAGATTTGAAGATATTTTTTTTACAAAAAAACCAGGCGCTCTTAAGGCAAGTTTTCATTATTCCGGAGTAATTCAATTACAAAATGGCGGGATTGTAGGAGTCTTGGAAGATCTTTTTTTGAAGATATGGGATGAAAAAGGAAAACCTCTTCGAATTTTAAAAGGCCATGAAACAAAAATCTCGTTTGCGATCGAGTTTCACGGAAATCATCTTATTAGCGGATCCAAAGATGGCGTATTAAAAATCTGGGATTTACAAAGTGGAGATGTTGTATGCACATTGAAAGATCATAAAGATGAAATTACTGCTATTTGTGAATTGAAAGATGGCCTTATTGCAAGTGCAGATTGGAAGGGAGAGTTGAAGATTTGGTCTTCCACAGGAAATCTTCTTTATGGCCTTTGTCTTTCTTCTCCTGCTTCTTCTATTCTTTCTTTAAAAGATGGTCGATTTGTAACTATCTCAAACGATGGTAAATATATGGGT
>JAJZPH010000031.1 GCA_021811265.1 bacterium | reverse complement strand
CTTCTCTGCAAAAAGAGCGGCCGCTTTTTTATGCTCTTCTGCCATCTCGCTGCGCAAAAGTCGCAACTCCTCATTTAAAGAACTGGCTTTTTCTTCAGAAATGCTCTTCTCTTCCGGGCGAATCGAAGAAAGAAAGAAAAAAAACAGAAAAAAGAAACAGAGAGTGCGCTTGTTCATTTTTTCTCTTCTATTTTGGAAGGTTCTTCTTGTTTGGGTGTGTCCATTAGTCTCCTTTTTTTTCTGCAAACTACTTTTTTTTCTAAAGGATATTGGACCGTTCCATTTGCATTGAAAAAATATCCCTTGATCCAATGGCTTTCCTCTCTCATTTTGGCCTCTTCAAAGAAAAAAAAAGCATCAGCTCCTAGCCTATCCAACAAAGCAGGAGTTTTGACGATCCTCCACCGCCCCTCTTTTCGAAAGAGCCAGCTCCCCTTGTGCAAAAGAAAATGCTGCTTTTCAAGACCAATGGAAAGCAAGGTTTCACTCCTCCATCGAAAAGATGAAATCCACTCTTCCGGATTTGTCTTAAAAGGAGAGGGCGATTGCTTATTCAAAAGAAGCTTGGCCAGATTTCCCTCCACATCAAAAGCATGGAGTTCCATTTGTTGCTCGCCGATAGGACCTACAATGGCAAGTGGATATTGCTTTGTGGATTGCCCGGGCATAACCTTTTGCCATCGTTCGTTTTGATACACGAGCCAATCTTTTTCTCTCACAAAAAGGGGCTCTTCATCAACTTCCAGACGCTGGAGTGGCTTTTTTTCTTTTACCCCTGTGCTTTGGGACAAGACACGAAAATCCTCTCCCAGCCACTTGCCCTTCCCCAGCTTTTGAAAACAAATCCCCTCTTGTTTTTGCAAAGAGAGAGGTTTTGTAACACTTTGCATGGGAAACGAGATGATAAAGGGGGCAATAGTTCCTTCCTTTTCTTCTCCCACTCCAGCTCGGCCGTCTACTTTCTCATTATCAACAATGCTAAGCTCTAGCCATAAAGGTGTCGGAATCTTTGAAAAGTGCAATATTTTGTCCTCCCCAAATGAGAAATAGATTCTTTCTTGCGATGCGAAAAGTTTTTTTTCTTGGCTTTGCTGTAAAAGAATTTCACCTCTTTTCATTCCTAAATTATCGGGTCTGTCCGAAGATAAAAAAATACTCATTTCCTTGGAAAGATCGGGCAGATGTGGGGTGAAAGCAGAGGGACGGAGAAAAATGGGACCTCCTACAACGACATCAACCACATCGGGCTTTGTAATGGAGGGAAGCCTTGCAGAAAGAAACAGATGGGATCCATTTGGCAACAAGCAAAGCCAAAGACAAAAAAAGCAGATGACGGAAATGAGAAGCAAAGAAAAAAGAAGGCAGAGCTTCGTGTGCACATCATGACAGGGATCGGGAAAAAACCTCATAAAGGCGCCATCTTTAGAAAATGAAGAAAAGAAGAAATTTATTTTAGAAGATCGCAGAAAAAAACACAAACCTTACCGTGGTTCAAAATATTGCAAAAAATCATTTTAATGATCTAAATTAAAAAAAAGAGCTGAGGATTTTTTGCTCCTCTCGCGAGATGGGCAAAATTCTCATAAGATTTGTCTCTTGAGATAAGGAAAAAACGGAGGATGAAGATGGCAGACGAAGAAAAGAAAGAGTCGCTTGGCAAGAAGCTCAAAGAAGGCGTTTCCATTCAAGAACTAGAATCCATTGCAAGAAAATATCTACACGAAATGCTTTTCATTTTAGCCATATTCATTGCAAGCGTTTCGAGTATTTTTGATTTTTTCATAGGTCCTATGTGGACGCTTACGTTTTTAGGACTAGCTGCCATGGTCAGCGTTGCCTTTCCTGAGCAGATTTCCAAAATGTTAAAAAGCCTTTATCACTTTTATTATAAGCAAGAAAAGACAATTCAAATCATTATCGGCTCTGTCCGCATTGTGTTTGCGCTTTTTCTTCCCTTTATCCTTTTTGCAGAGCTGGGGCTATTAGCAGGTGTAGCATTCCACATGATCCCCAAATACCTTCTACCAAAAGAACTGAGCAGCTTATCTCGCAGAGAGTCTGGTTCTAGAGAAGGGGAAAATATTTAACAATTCAAAAACTGTTCAAGAATAAAATGATTCATTTTATTCTTGGACGGCTCCTCAGGGCGCAGTTGCTCTTTGTTCCGAAAGAAAATCCGCAAGAGCAATCTCTTTGTTTTTGCGGACATTTTTCATCGTCTCTTCTTTTTTAACTGAAAGTAGAGAAGATTGATTGTTCTTTAGATAGAGTTCCAATTCTCCTTGAACCGCTTCTATCATTGGACTATTTTTCAGTTCTCTTGCCAAAAAAAGAATCCGCGCAAGATTGTGCCCATAAAGAAGAGATTTTTTTGAAAAAAGAGGATCTTCCATCATCTGTTTTTTCAAAGCAGCTGCCTCTTCTAAAGCCCGTTGTATGTTTCCTTCAGCAATCCGACAGCTCGTTTGGGAGAAAGTCGAATAATAATCAAGGTCTTCTCCTAACTTCATATAAGGCCGTGCACGTGCAAGATCATTTCTACCAATCCACCTCTGCGCAATATCACTTGCATACCTTTCTTTAATAAATCTATTTTTTTGCAATGCTTCATGGAGATGCTTCCAGGAATTTTCATCTCTACTATTTTCTAGCCACTTTTGATAAGCCCTTTCTGAAGAGAGCATCGCTTCATCCTTATGAAAAAAGGGCAGATAGCGGCTCGAGAGAAGAATGGAAGCTATCAAAAAAAGAAAAAAATACAGAATAGTCTTCTTTTTCTCCAGAATCCAAAAACTGATTTCCGTCATTGTTCGGTGAAAACAAGATTCTTGTGGCTCTTTTATTTCCATAGAGACTCTCCTTAAAGTGTCTCTAGTATACAAAGAAAAGAAGAATATTTCATCGTGAAAATTTTTCTTCCCCCGGCAAGCGACAAATGCCATCAATTTAAAGCTTCGAGAGCTGCGTTCTTGGAACTCTTTGGAAACCAGTTTTATAAGTTTCCAAAGGACTTTTTCGGTCCTTTAGTAGGGCTCAAAGCCCCTTTATTGCACACAAGCGCCTACTTTTTAGAAGGACAGAGCTTATAATAAATGGCTTCCATTTGGTCGAGCATCTGTTGAAACATGAAGTTTTTTTCTACATGTTCCTTGGCATTTCTTCCCAGCTTGCGGCAGAGTTCAGGGCTCTTCTGCAGTTCCAACACAGCCTCAACCACTTTTTGTGGAGAAAAGACAGGAACCTGCAATCCCGTGATGCGAGGAATACATACCTCTTTGAGCCCTCCGGTGGGAGTAGTGATCAATGGTTTTTTCAAATAGGCAGCTTGTAAACTTGCTTGTGAAACCCCTTCGTGATTGGTGCTAAGTAGTACAAAAACATCCAAAGCTGCAATTGCTGCAAAGGGCAAGTCCAGATGCCCGGTAAAAGTCACCAAAGAGTCCAGACGCATCTGATGGGCTTTTTTTTGGTAAGACTCTAGATGCCCTCCTCCGATAATGACCCACCGTATCGTTTTCTCATTGCGCAAGAGGTGCGCTGCTTGCAGAAAATCTTCGATTCCTTTCCAAGATCTGACCATGCAGACCGTTCCTACGAGAAAATCTTGTGGAGCAACCCCTATTTTTTCTCGAAAAGAAAGAGAGTCTTTTTCTGGAAAGAGGACCGTGTCCGGATCCATTCCCGTAGGGATAGATTTGCAAAAAAGAGGAGATTTTCCCGATTGCTGACAAACCATGGGCACAACTTTGGCGCAAGTGGTGACCACAAAATCTGCAAGATGCTGGTAGAGCAGGCGGCTATTCCATCCTTTTCGAATCGCTGTCGATAAGTGGCGCGTCCTTATGATGGATCGTTTTATGAAGCGTGCGGCCATCCCTCCTAGCCAAGCATCCAGAGAAGAGTGAGTGTTGACAAGATCGATTCGATATCGCACAAAAAAATAGAGAAGCTGAAAAAATGAAAGGGGCCAAGAAATTTTATTAAAGCCAACTTCATGAACAACAAAGCCCTCTTCTCTTGCTCTTTTGCCAAGCTTTGCTCCTCTTTCTACGCAAAAGAAAATCTCATGTCCTCGCTTTCTCATCCCCTTAGATTCGGACAAGGTGCGAATTTCCTGTCCTCCCCAGCCGGTGGATGCTTCCAAATGCATAATTTTCATCTTGCCAACACTTTTTGCAAGATTCTACGATGTCCTGCAGAAAAGCTCAACATTCCAAGAAAAGTTTTTTCAACCCACTGATAAGAGGGGTGTACAGAACTCGAATGGCTGATGGCAAAAAAAGGAAAGAGAGTTGCGCGAAAAAGGGTAAAGCTTTGTTTTTCCACATCCAATGCGCGGATCTGATGAATGCCAATTCCCAAATCGAGAAGCGCCCACGAGGCAATTTTTCGTTTCGAGATTTTTCCTTTTTGCAGCTCAAAATAGGGAAATTCAAATAGGTCTCCCATGAGCTCTTTCTTTCCTCTTTTTTGAAGAAGAAAAGAACCATTGTTTTCCACAACCAACACCACTCGTTTCAGCTCTGTTATCTCTTTCCTCTTCGCTAGTATGGGCAAGGCAACCTCTTTTTTCTGTCTATGGGCAAGACACTCCTTTGCAAGAGGACAGCGAGTACATTTAGGAATGGAGCTACAAACAGTAGAGCCAAGCTCAATCCAAGCTTCTACAAGAATATGCGGATCTTTTTTTGGCAAGATCTTTTCTTGGAGAGCAAACATCTCTTTTTTTGTCTTTTCTTTGGAAATGTTTTCTTCGATCAGAAAATATCGCGCCATGGCGCGCATGGCGTTGGCATCAACAGCAGCAGATCTTTTTTTGAAGCCAAAAGCAAGAAGGGCCCCTCTTGTATAAGGACCCAAACCTGGTAGCGACTGCAAATCTGTTTCGTTATCTGGAATTTTTCCCTGAAAATCCTTATAGATTTTTTTCGCACACAGATGGAGGTTGCGCACACGCTGGTAATAGCCAAGACCTTCCCAAGCTTTGAGCACTTTTGTAAAAGAAGCCTTTGCAAGCGTTGAGACATCTGGAAACAGAGCCATCCATCTTTCAAAATAAAAAACGACCACACTAGCTCTTGTCTGCTGTAGCATCACCTCGGAAATCCATACCTTATAAGGTGTTGGATCTCTCCTCCAAGGAAAGTCTCTACGATTTTGCAAAAACCAGCGCTCAAAAGCCTCATATGGAAAGATTTGCTTTATTTTTTCATAAAAGTCTTTGTGCATATTTTTCAAGCAACTGCAATATACTCAACTTTTTCTACAGATGACAAGATTTTTCAGCCTCCCTTCTGCATCCGAGTCAGCTGTAAGTTGTAACCCTGGAATGGAAAGCAAAGCGTCTTGTTCTTTACAGCTAAGGGCAATAAGAGATTGGGAACCGCTAGCAGACACTCCTTCTGTGAAATCACGCAAGGCTTCGTACCCGCTTTCCTTTATCACTTTAACTCGATCGCCTGAAAGAGTACCTACTTGCTGCCGGCTACCTGTCGACGTTAACGTATACACAAGAGCTTGAATGGATTTTGGGTCTTCTTTATCAGATCGTACAAATTTTACCTCTCTACAAGCAGAATACTTTTCGTAATATTGGAGTATTCCACTACAACAACTTGTTGCTTGAGTAGCTTGTGACATATGAACTCCTTATAGTTTAGATACAAAAACAGAAAATGGTACCATTGTAACAAAAATCTTTTTAAAGGAGGAATCTTTCTGTTTATGTTTAGATCCGCTGCGATTCTTTACGGCTCTTCTCTGCACCATCTCGATCATCTAGCTCCTCTTGCAACATTGTTGGATATTCCATTGATCGTAGATGACATCGCCATGTACGATCTTGCAAAAAAATTTTATCCCAAACTCCGCCCTATTCTTTCTTCTTCTCAAGAGGTCTACTTTTATGCAGTGCAAAATTTCGAGCAGCTGATTACCTGTAGGCCACGACCTCTCTTCGATGTCGATTTTTTTTTACCCCAACAGCTGCTAGGAAAAAGAGTAAGCACCATCTGGTGTCCTCATGGGAATTCCGATAAAGGCAAAGCCTCCTTTTTTATGGAGGGCCTCAAGAAAGAAGAGCTTCTGCTGACCTACGGAAAGAGAATGGAGTCCTTCTTGCGGCAAAAAAAAGTAGAGGTGCGAAGGCTTTGCGTGGGAAACTACCGCCACCGCTACTATCTGGAGAACAAAAACTTTTACGACACGCTGTTACAGAAAGAAATCTTTTCTTCTCTCCTTGCGAAAAAAACCATCCTCTATGCGCCTACCTGGAAAGATGGAGAAAACGCCTCTTCTTTCGAAAGATTTTTAAACCCCCTCGTCGAAAATTGCGATGATGAGATCAATTTGATCGTAAAACCCCATCCCAACCTTTTCATTTCTCATCCTTTAGAAATGGAAAGCATTTCAAAGCTTGCAGAAAATCGCAACCATATCCTCATTTTGAAAGCTATGCCCGTGATCTATCCACTGCTTAATTTTATTGATGCCTATCTCGGAGACATGTCGTCGATTGGATATGATTTTTTGATTTTTCAAAAACCCATGTTTTTCCTCAAAAACCCAGACCAAGTAGCTGTAAAAAGCTCTCATTTTCTCCACAAATGCGGCCATAACCTCTCCAAGGAAGATCCTGCACGTATAATAAAAACGATAAAGAAGCATCTCGCTAAAAAAGATGCTTCTTTTGCTCCGATAAGAGAAAACATTTATAAACAGACGTTTGCTGCAAAAGCAAACATCGAGAAGATTCTGCTGTCAACTTAAAGGGGCTTCTCCCCTTAAACCCCACCAAAGGATACATCCTTTGGAAACCTTAATGAGTTTCCAAAGGGCATGTCCATAGAGCGAGCTCTCGAATCCTATACCCCATTCCACAGTTCCAAAATTTTTTCATGGATTTCTTCTCGGATCTGAGCAAGGCTCTTTTTCTCTCCGAAAGCAAATTGGGCCATGGCTTTCTGTTTTTCTTTCATCTTCCCGTCAAAAGCAAAAAGATTTTTCTCGATAAACGAAAAGATCTTTGTTCTTTCAGGGAGCACAAGGCCGCTACCACGCAAGAGATGCGCGGGATCGTCTTTTTGTTTTTTCTTCGAGGGAAAGAAAAACATGGGCCGCTGGAAAGTGGTAAAATCATAGCCAATAGAAGAAAAGTCGCCCAAATAAAGATCGCAAAAAGACAATAAAGGATAGATCAAGGGCATCTTCTCGATGACTTTGATATTGTTTTTTCTCTCACAAAGACCCAGCATAGCATGGTAGAGAGCAGGAGAATTCTCTTCCAAAAGAGGGTGGGGTTTGATGAGAAGATTAAAGTCTTGCGGCAGCTGCTCGATGAGATCTTTCGTAACAGAGAAAAAAGAGGAGGAGTGTTCAGGATCTTGCCATGTAGGAGCATAGAGGCAGGTCATTTTTTTTCTATCAAGAGAGGAAAAGATCTCTTTTTGGACAATTGCGTTATAAAAATCCTGATGCTGCCGATAGAACATCTCGCGGTAATTGCCCAGAAAAGCCCAATGTCGTACATCTTTCCAAACGCCTATTTTTTGGAGCCTTTCGACCATCTGCTTTCCATAGATCAAAACAAAGTCTTGTAATTCCACAAGGTCCATCATAGGCGCACGATGCCCCTTATCAGAATTGCCGTGGGGAAGATAAGCAAACAAGAGCTTTTTTTTTCTTTTCATGGAAAAAAAGAATTTCTCGTCTGGACGCCAAAAGGTGGATTGAAAAAGAAGATCATACTCGTCAAAGAGATCCGCAGACATTTCACTTTGAGGGCAAAAAACCACTTTTGTCAAAGGATAATATTTGCTTGCAAGCTCTTGATTTTGTTCGTCGCTAAGGTAGAGCGGAAAGCCCATCAATTGGGAGAAAGGAGCCACATGATCTAAGAATCGCTCATCCATGCCACAACTCAGAACTGCACAGAGGGGAGTCTTCACTTTCTTTTTCCCTTTTGCAATAGGCTCATCAGATCACTTTTGACCAATTCCAACCGCTTCATAGGACCAAACGTGTGGAGATAGGTCTCTTTTCTTGTTTGGCGATAGGCACAGTCTTTTGAGAGTTTTTTTTCAATAAAAGCAAGAAGATCTCCATACTTCTCTTTGGGAATGCGTGTGCCACAGCGATGCAGATAGCAGCTAGAGTCTTTGCCAGAATGGTTAGAAGGGAGGAAGAAAAACATAGGTTTTTCAAAAATGGTAAAGTCATAGCCGATAGAAGAAAAATCCCCCAAATAGATATCCACCTGTTCTAACAGAGGATAAATAAGGGGAAAATCTCTAAGAAAAAGAACGCCTTCTTTACCTTCCATCTTTCCCAAAAGAGGGTAAAACTTTTCTGGAGAGTTGATCTCCAAGAGAGGGTGGGGTTTGATCACTAAATTGTAGGTGGGGACTAATTGTGCAATCAGCGTTTCTACTATCTCAAAAAAGGAAGAAGATTGTTCCCAATCTTCCCATGTAGGGGCAAAGAGGATAATTTTTTTCTTGGGGTCTAAGCGAACAAGAACCTCTTTCTCCACAATCTTTTCATAATGAGACCGGTGGTGTAAAAAATGCAAATAGCGCACATTTCCCGCGATGACCACCTGATGCGTGAGGGAAAAGACTCTCTTCTTTTTTAGAAAATCTATCATCTTCTTTCCATAAAGAAGAGCAATGTCTTGTTGTTGAAATTTTTCCATATAATTGTCCAGAAGATGTCCCTTATCGGAATTGCCATGAGGGACATAGACCGCTCGCAGTTTTTCTCCCAAAAGCCTGCGATTCCAAAAAAAAGAGTGAAAGACAAAATCATAAGATTTTTCCAACTCTATCGGCTCCATGTCTATAGGATCGCTGCGCTTTTGGGAAAGAAAAGGATAGTAGTGATGAATGAGCCTTTCTTTTTCCTCGTCGAAGACCAAAAGTGGTGCTGCAAAAAGTTCACAATAAGGTGCTAAATGATCCACGTGATGCAAGCAGCTGTCCTGAATTAAAGCAGCTCCTTTCAAAGCGGTTAACTCCTTATGTACCATATTTTTCACTCTCTTGTAAAAAGAGGAGGCATGACAAAAACGACAGTCAGATCTTGCAGATCTGCCACTACAGGCATTGCTTCCAAATCATAGGCGTAGGCTCCATCTTGCAATGGAAATACACGCGTAACCGTAGCCACCTCGAGCCCCGCTGGAAAAACTCCATCCATACCGCTGGTAATCAAAAGATCTCCTTGCACCACCAATCTTTGCGCATCTTTCATACCAGGCAAAGTTCCCGTTTTCAAAGGTTGAGATGAAGATTCGGCATCTGCACAATCGTAATTAAAGCCGCGGCCTTTGAGCGTGTAGGCATGAAAAGGCCAGAGGGGTGCATTGGCTCCTTGCAATATCCCCTTTGCCAAAAACCACTCTCTTTTTTCTTGTAAGGATCTTTCACGCACTCTCAAGAGCATTTGCAAAAAAAGCTTTTTTTCTTCGGGCGATGAAAAGAGATCTTCTTTTTCCTTACAAATGGGAAAAAGGGCGTCGATCATGCGCTGAAGAACATGACATTGAGAAAAGCCGCGCGCTGTGCGCACAGAAATCCCCAAGCCCGAATCGGTAATGAGCCGCACTTTGGATCGATTTTTTTCCACTGCTTCCACAACTCCAACGAGCGCGTCTCCCACAACAACTGGACTGTCGACAGCAATGATCCTCTTTCCAAGAGATTCGTTTTCCCTTTCCCCTACATTGATCCAAACAAAATGGTTTGAAGACAAAGGATCGCGAAAAATGATTTTTGCCGGAATGGACTGCAACTGTAAATCCACCCGTTGTTGCAGTTCTCTTTTTCTTCTAGCAAAAAATTCTTGAAAAGATCCTTCTTCTTTTGCCTTTTCTGAAAGGATCCCTAATTTCTCCAACTGACTTTGAACACCTTCTTCTGCAAGAGCCCACTCAAAAACCTCTTCTAAAGCTTCGTGCAGTCTTTGATTTTCCAAAGTAAGCTGCATCATGTCCGCCGACCTTTTTTGACTCTGATGCAGAGTTGTCCAAAAGGGAGATACAGCGCTGACTGCCGCTCTACGCACTTTGTTTGTAAAAGAAGCAGGAAGAGTCAGTAAAAGAAAGAGAAAAGCGACAAGCAAAAAAATGGGATAATAAACTTGCCTTCTCATAGTAAAGCTTTTTAACTCATCATGTCGAAAAGAGGAGTTTTTACAAAAGATATTTCTGCAAGATGGTTCTCTTCCGGCTTTTAAAAAAATTTTTTGCATAATTTTTTTATAAACACTAAACTTTTTTTAATTTCTTTGAATTTAGCAAGGAGAAAAACATGGCTGCGGACATCGTTTTACCTTATAACGACAGAGCCCTTCTCAGGGATGAGCCATATACGCCGATTGACATAGTCAATCTCGGTGATCGGGTGATCGTAAAGTATCTTTTGAGCGCCCCAAATTGGACATCAATAGATCGAGCTGTGGAAGTGATTCAAACTCTTCTACGAGATAATCCTGAGTTTCTTTGTGCAACTTTTCCCATGGAGACGTTAAGAGATGAAATTACTCGAAAACCCTATTTGACTATCAATGGAAGGGCGGTGAGTATTTCTGAAGATTTTGCAGAAGAAGATGTGTCTTATCGTGATTGTTTTACCGAAGCTTTAATAATCGATCCTATTCGGTGCGATGAAGGCCATATTATGGAAAGGGACAGAGCGCAATTGTGGATTGCAAGAAATGGACAGGGAAATATCTGTCCTTTCGGAAATCATCTCATTACTTCTTTACAAGTAGACCCAATGCGCGCAAGAGACGCCATGTTACATAGAAGAGCTGCTCTTCAAGCTGCTGCGGAAAGAGATTCTTTAATGCTCCAACAGCGTTTAGCTTCTTTGCAAGCTAGAGTCATTGAAGTTGTGGCTCGTTTGGTTCAAGAGCACGAAAGTGTTGCTGTTCGTTCTATTGCTGGAGGTGTTTTGAAAATTGGTATCAAGGGGGGAATAATAGCAGCACAATTCGTGAGCAAAGAAATTGCAAAAAAAGCTACTGAAATTGCTGCAAAAGAGCTTGCGAAAGTGGCTGCAAAGGAAATAGGCAAGAGCATTGCAGAAGAAGCAGGGAAAAAAATTGAAAAGCTCGTTCCCGGAATTAGTGTTCCTATAGGAATTGGTTTAGCATGTCACCGCTTCTATCATCGACAATACGTAAGAGGTGTTGGGGAACTCATTTCTGGAGCAACCCCTTTGATTCCGTTTTGGGGTCAGGGAATCTCTTTAGGCATTGACGCAGTTTTGTTGACTGCTGATATCTCGGAAACCTTTCTTTCTCCTTCATCACAAACCGCTTCGGACCAACCTACCAGTCAGGTAGTTCCATTCGATCTTGCAGGTGCCTACAAGATTTTAGGAATTAGGCCAACTGCAAATCCTGCTCAGGATCGCATGGAAGTGGATGACTCTCATCGATGGTTCTATGCCTTGACACACGCAGAAGAATTGGGAAGCATTTCCGAGGAGTGGCGACTCATCATGGGTGTTGGCGCTGCTGCAATAGAAAATGCAAGACAAACAATTTATCAAGCCAAAGGTTGGGCTTGATTAAGGGTTTTTTATGCTTTTGGTGAAAAATTTGTAAAGCTTCTTGTATGTTTTTCTAAAAGTGTAAAATTTTTTTAAATTTTCCGCACTTCACCCATAAAGGAGGAAAATATGAGTACAGATCTTGTTAGAACTTTTGATGAGGCTCTCAATGTAGGTAAAATATTTAGTCGAATCGAAGAAACATATATCGAAAATCAGATGATTGTAAAATATCGATTCGACAAACCAGAATTTGCGATAGTTGTCCAAGCTGTTGAAACCATCGAAACTTTGTTAAGAGCAAATCAATTCTTATGTCCAACCTTTCCTGGGGAAACCTTAGCGATCGAGCTTTCGCGCAAACCCTATCTAACCTTTAAAGGAAGGATGGATAGAGGCATGTCGGTGAGTGTTTGTGAAGTTGAATCAGAAGAGAATGATAGATACAGAGATTATTTCACCGACGGTCCCACAATCCATCCGGTCAGATGTAGCAACAATCATCTCTTTGAAAGAGATTTAGCTTGCATATGGCGTGAAAACAAGGGAGATATCTGCCCTGTCGGAGACCATTCTATTGGCAATTTAACCGTGACTCCTGCAGATGAGAGAGATTTCGCGATGCATAATAGGGGATTTCTTAGACTTGTTCAAGAAAAAGAACTTGAAAAAGCTAAAGCACAATTGGCAAACCTGCACGGAAGAATAAGTGTTGTTGTTGGTCGTCTGCTAGTACGTAGAACGATTCCTAGCTTCGTTTTTTTTGGAGTTAGTGGCACGCGAATATTCTACAGAGGACTAGAAGAAGTGAAGGGAGGCACAAGCATAATGAGCGCAACTCTAGCGAAAAAAGCTGTTGAAAAGACTGGTACAACGGTCATGAAAGAAGTTGCAGAAGAAGTAAGTCAAATTGCTTTAAAGAAAGTAGCAGAAAAAGTGAGCAAAGCTGCTGTAAAAGAAGTTGCAGAAGAAGCAAGCCAAATTGCTTTAAAAAAAGCAGCAGAAAAAGTGAGTAAAGCTGCTGTAAAAAAAGTTGTCAAAGGAATGGGTGGAAGTGCTTTAAAAAAAGTAACAGTAAAAGTGGGTGAAGCTGCTATAAAAGAAGTTGCAGAAGGAGTGGGCGAAACGGTTACAAAAAAGGCTGTGGAAGAATTAGGAAAAGAAGCTGGAAAGCAAGTTAGCAAAAAAGCGGTAGAAACATTTGGAAAAATTGTTCCTTTTGTTGGTGTTGTTTTCGGGGCTGGTTTTATGGTCCGTCGTTTCTGGCGTGGTCAAATTGTAAAAGGGTTTGGAGAGCTCGCTTCGGGTATTGCAGGTTGTTTTCCAGGCTATGGAACGGTAATTTCTTTAGGAATTGACACAGCTTTATTGGGATCAGATGTGGTAGAAACGGTATCATCTGTTTGTGCCACGCAAGCCGCTTTAAAGAAACCTTCTAAAATCATCATTCAATTTGATCCACCAAGTGCTTATGAGATTTTAGGAATAGCTCCATGCGAAACAGGTTTGCCAAACCGCAAAGCGATAGACACTATCTTTGACCAATTCCACAAATTATTAGAACTGAGTCTTCCTGGACCCGCGACTTATATTGTTGATGAGCGATTAGAAGTGACCAAGGGTGTGTGTGCTAGTGCACTAGAACATACGAAGGAAGTAATTTATCAATCCCGAGGCTGGATTTGAAGAGCAAGGATTTGTAGTGTAAATTTTAGAAAAGTGTTACTATTGTATTCGCGTTTTTTTGTAATTTGGAAGAGATAAAATAAAAAGCATGCAGTTGTAATTTGAATTTATTTGAAGCATGCAAATTTTAATTTATACTCTTTTTTTGAGAGCACAAGGAGAAAAAAATGCTTCAATGTGTAGAAAGGAGTTGGAAAAATAGGGATGTAATTCTTCCTTCAATTAACATTGCCATCAATGCTGCATGTATACTAGGAAGAGTCTCTTCAGCATGGGTCGCTGCTTTTAATTTACCTCTTCGAGTGCTAAATACGCTGGGTCATTATCACGTCGGTCCTCGATTGGCTGCCGAGTCATGTGCTTATGCTTTACAATTCGATCCCACTTTTGGCCGGTTTAGCGCAATTATAACAGATATACTTTCTGCAGTACTATCTTACAGTTTTAGACCCGACGATACTCCTGTGATAGGAGAAACAGACAAAGATCCGAAAAATCCCCAGTGGGGAAGTTTAAATATTAGAATAATTACAGTTGCTTATCGTCTTATGAGAAATCGATTTTATAATACCGTGTCTACTGTAAGTAGTGGTTGTGTAAAAATAGTAAACAAATTGCACTTAGTAGATGTTACAAGGGCAACCGAAGAGGCGGTTAGAGAAGCAGTAGAGATAGCAGGAAAAGGATATAGCAAAGCTGTTGTAGAAAAAACAGCAAAAGAGTTAGCAGGATCTGCAGGACATGAGATTACAAAACGAATTCCCATCTTTAGTATTGCTGTAAGTACTATGCTTGCACTTCACCGGTTTTCTCAAGGCCAATTTTGGAGAGGTTTGGGAGAGCTTACCTCAGGGGTTGCTAGTTGCATCCCTGGATATGGAACAATGGCCTCTCTTGGACTAGATATTGTGCTGATAAGTATGGATATCAGAGAAGTGATCGTTCGCCCCTCCTTGAAAGATGAAAACAGAGCTTTTGTCATTTCTACACTTCCGCTAGATCTACCCGGCGCCTATTGGATTTTGGGAATAGATCCCAAAACAACACCCGGTCAAGAACAAGTAGAAGAGATTTATCATCGATTTCACGAATATTTGTATTCAGATGGGTTGAGAAGAGTATTATTTATGAAGCCAAAAACACTTCCAGGTGGCACACAACTAAGTGGTTTTTCGGAAGATGGGATAAAAGATCATAAAAAATCGCTCAAAGATTGCAAAGATGCCCTAGCAAAGGTTCGAGAGATTCTGGATTTAGAAAATAGACGCATACAGGCCAATGCTCGAGAACGTATGCGTATATTTTTCAGATGGGGATGCTTTCATTGGAAAACAGTTTGAACCAGAACTTCCCGTTAAATAATTTTTCGCAATGAGCTATACTCTTTTTCCAACATTTTTTTCACATTACCAGTAACGAAAAGGACGACCATTTTTCTTGATTTGAGCAGGCTTCCATTGCACTGGATTGATCCACAAATTGATCTCTTGCCACGATTCGCCAGCTGTTTGTTATACTGCTTCCAGTCACGTTTGTGGCCCATGGTTTTGTGTTATCAAATGTTTTTTAGAATAGTGGGGTCGGGAGAATCCCTCGCTGCCCCAACCTCTCGAGCTAGGTAACGCGAGTTTTGGATAAGGCACTCATGAAAAAGGGCTATCTTTCAGCGATTTAACAACCAAAATTGGGAAAATGAGGGCGCTTTCGACCTCTATTTTCCCAATTTTGGTTGTTAAATCATCTGAAATATCTGCCTTTTTCATAGAGCGGCATATCCAAAACTCGCGTTAGGTAGGTTGCTCAACAGAGGTTATGCAACACACCCGATTTGAAGAGCAAAGATTTGTAGTGTAAATTTTAGAAAAGCGTTACTATTGTATTCGCGTTTTTGGTAATTTGGAAGAGATAAAATAAAAAGCATGCAGTTGTAATTTGAATTTATTTTAAGCATGCAAATTTTAATTTATACTCTTTTTTTGAGAACACAAGGAGAAAAAAATGCTTCAATGTGTAGAAAGGAGTTGGAAAAATAGGGACGTACTTCTTCCTTCGATCAACATTGCCATCAATATTGCGTGTATGCTGGGAAAAGTTCCTTCAGCATGGGCCGCTGCTTTCATTTTACCTCTTCGAGCGCTAAATACATTGGGCCATTATCGAGTCGGCCCTCGATTGATTGTCGAATCACACGCTTTTGCCTTACAATTCGACCCCATTAGGAGAGTTGGCACAACTATAATAGATATACTTTCTGCGAGTATGTCTTATGGTTTTAGACCTGACGAAAAGCCCAGGGAAGGAGAAAAAGAGGGAGACTGGAGGCCTCGGTGGGGAAATTTGCATGAGAGAATGATAACAGTTGCTTATCGTCTTATCAAAAATCGAATCTATAATACAATATCTACAATAGGTAGCGGCTGTGTAAAAATAGCAAACAAAGTGTACTTATTGGCAGATATTACAATGGCAGCTGAAGCGGCTGTTAGAGAAGTAGTAGAAATAGCAGGAGAAAAGTTTAGCAAGGCTGTTGTAGAAGAAGCGGCAAAAGAGGTAGCAGAAGCTACAAGCCACGAGGTTGCAAAACGGATTCCCTTCTTTAGTATTGCTGTAAGCATTATGCTTGCATTTCACCGGTTTTCTCAAGGCCAATTTTGGAGAGGCATGGGAGAAATTGCATCGGGTGCCGCTAGTTGCATTCCTGTATATGGAACGATGACCTCTCTTGGACTAGATGTTGTGCTGATGAGCGTGGATATCAAAGAAGCGGTGATCGTTCATCTTCTGTCGAAAGATCTGAACAAAGATCTCATTTCTGCACTTCCATTGGATCTTCCCGGCGCTTATTGGATCTTGGGAATTGATCCCAAAACGACACCTAGTCAAAAAGAAGTAGAAGATACTTATCGTCAATTTTACGATTATGTATATTCACAAAAATTGAGAGACGAATTATTTATGGTCTCGACTACATTTCCAGATGGCACGAAATTTGAAGGTTTTTCAGATGCTGAGATGAGAGAGCATGAAAAATTGCTGCGAAAGTGTAAAGATGCCCTAGCAAAGGTTCGAGAGATTCTGGATTTAGAAAATAGACGCGTACAGGCAAACACTCTAGAACGTATGCGTATATTTTTCAGATGGGGATGTTTTCATTGGAAAACAGTTTGAACTCTCAAGCTTTTCACAAAATAACAAACCAAGTAAACTATATTGAAACTGTGAAAAAATATGTTTTTTGGGGTGTTAGCTCAGTTGGTAGAGCGCAACAATGGCATTGTTGAGGCCGTCGGTTCGATCCCGATACACTCCAATTCTCTCTGTAAAGCCGCTTGACCTAAAAAAAATTCTACTCTCCCTCAAGGAGATCCAAAAAGGCTTGCAACTGTTTAGCACGTGTGGGATGGCGCATTTTGCGAAGGGCTTTTGCTTCAATCTGGCGCACACGCTCTCTGGTCACTTTGAATCTAATACCCACCTCTTCTAAGGTCTTGGGTTTTCCATCTAGAAGGCCGAAGCGTTCGATAAGAACGGTTCTCTCTCGGTCGGTAAGTGTTGCGAGAACTTCGTTCATTTTGTCTCTTAAAATGGAATACCCCGTTGCTTCAGCAGGAGATTCAATGACGGTATCTTCGAGAAAATCACCAAACTGACTCTCTCCTCCATCTCCTACTTCCGCCTGCAGAGAAATGGGATGCTGTGCAATCTTATAAATCTCCCGCACACGCTCGGGAGTCATTCCCAGCTCTTTTGCCAATTCTTCAGGAGTGGGCTCTTTGCCCGTTTCCATCATCAGCTTTTTTGCACCTCGAAGCACTTTATTAATCGTTTCAATCATGTGCACGGGAATGCGGATAGTTCTCGCCTGGTCGGCAATAGCCCTAGTAACCGCTTGGCGAATCCACCAGGTTGCATAGGTGGAAAACTTGTATCCACGACGATATTCAAATTTTTCTACCGCCTTCATAAGTCCCATGTTGCCTTCTTGGATCAGATCCAAAAAGGAAAGACCGCGGTTTGTATATTTCTTTGCAATGGAAATGACGAGGCGCAAATTGGACTCCACCATTTCTCTTTTTGCTTCCTGACTCTTGTCCATCCAGCGCTGAAGCATCTTGACATCTTTCTTGAACTCTTCCAACGTGCGCCCTGCAGCAAGCTCTCGCTTATAAAGCTTTCTTTTTACAGCCGCAAGTCGAGCCAGCGCAAATTTGTTCTTCTCAGCGCGAGGCGCCAGATCCTGTATTTCCTTTTCTAGAAGTAAAAAACTCTCATATCCCGATAAAATCACTTCACCAAAATCTTCGATCACATTGTGGCGAAAATAAAATCTGCGCAAATAGGCCTGCGTGCGGATGCGGCACTTCTCAATGTCCTCCATGATTCTCATGCGCAGGTCTTTCTTTAAAGCAGGATTCATCAACTGGACAAGAAAATTCTCTAAAAGCACATCCTCTTCGCTCAACAAAATGCAGAGCTTGGGAAGTATATGCAAGTACTTTTGCTTGTCTGTAACCTCTTTTTCATTAATGATTTTATCAAATCTTTCCTTGGAAGCTGAAAGGTAGTGAGCAATGGAAATTCCCTCTCGCATCGAGTAGCGAAATCTCATAATGATTTTTTCTACTTGAACCTGCGCCTTTTCGATCCTTTTGGAAATTTCCACCTCCTCTTCGCGAGAAAGCAGCGGTACGGAGCCCATTTCCTTCAAGTACATGCGCACGGGATCATCGGAAGAGCCTTCCATTCGTTTGGGAAGCGCTTCGAGCTCTTTGGCCTCTTTTTTTCTCTCTTTTTGCCTCTCTACTTCTGCAAGGTTCAAAACTTGAATATCCATTCCAGCAAGATAGATCAATACCTGATCAATCTGCTCGGGGGAGTCAAAGGTCATGGGGAGAATTTCATTCATCTCCTCATAGGTGATATACCCCTGCTCCTTGGCATTGGTAACAAGCTCATCAATTTTTTGCTGTTGAGGAGCGGTAAATTCAAGAATGGATGATGATTGTGCCATGTGTGCCTATGAATAAAAGCCCTTGTTATCTTGATGGAATTCTTCCTTTAAGTCAACCCAAATGGGGCAATAAAGCCAATATATATAGTTAAGAAAAATTTTTCACCCTTTCTTTCTTCCAAGAGAAAAAAGAAAAGAATTTTGTTGTTTTATTCCTTTTCGGAAGTAAAATTATTTTTTGAATTTTAATCCAACCTTTAAGGAGGAGAAAAATGGTTGCTCATGTTGATATCCCTTTCAATGATAGGGCTCTTCGAGGAAACGGCACATTTACTTTACTTCAGGTTAAAAATATTGGAGATCGGGTTGTCGTAAAGTATATGCTCGATGATTCTTTGCCACCAACCCTAGATCGAGCTGTGAGGATCATTCAGGACTTATTAAGAGACAACCCAACCTTTTGTGAGACTTTTTCTATGGAAACCCTGCGCGCAGAACTTATGAACAAACAGTATTTAACGATTAACGGTATGGCAGTTTGTATTGCTGAGGATCAATGCGAGAAAAAACCTTGGTGTAAAGATAGATATTTTACTGAAAGCACTCTAGTCCATCCCGTTCGATGTCCTCAGGGCCATTATATGGAGGGAGATTTACTGCCATGGTGGGAGCAGAAGAAGGGAAATATTTGTCCAGCTGGTATTGGTAGAGACAATCATTCGATAGATCCTCGTGTTGTTGATGAAGAAAAGAGAGCAGATATTCAAGACTATATTGAATCCAAAAATCCCGATAGAAAAAGGTTTGAACAAAGAAAGGATACGATAACAAAGTTTGAGCTGAAGATAGCTGATGTTTTAAAGCTCCTTCTCACAAAGAAAGAAAAGTCAATGAGTGTGATAAGAACAATAGATGTAGGGAAGGTTCTTGTTAAGGGTGGGGAAATACCAGTAGTAGAAAGAACTGCGCAAGAAGTAGTAAAAAAAACGCGAGATTTTTTTAGTAAGATGGGGAAACAGGTACTAGAAAAATCAGAAAAAAAGGTTGTTGAATCTACTGCAAAAGCAGTTACGCAATGGATTCCCTTTGTCTGCGTTGTGATGGGAACTTATAATGCATATCTCCGCTTTGCCGAGAGACAGTACTGGAGGAGCGTTGGAGAAGTTGTTTCTGTATTTGCTAATAGTGCTGGTTTTGTTTTCCCCCCTGCTGTTGTTGGTGGACCCATTGTTTCTATTATGTTAGATGCAGGAATGTTAGGAGCAGATATTGCAGACTGGAGAAGCGCTCCTTCTACACAAGTCGTTGAAACAAGGCCACTGGCAATAGTTATTCAATTTGACCTTGAAAGTTCTTATTGCATTTTAAAGTTTGGTTCTAGTCCCACACCTCCTCCAACACAGGCCGAGGTAGACGTGGTTTTTACACATTTAACTCAAAGCATTCAGCTTCAAGACCTGGTGGGTATAGAGGTTTCTGAAAATTGGCTGCAGAAATCAAATAGATGCATGGCAGTGCTTCAAAGTGCGCGAGAGATTATTTATCAGAA
>JAJZPH010000030.1 GCA_021811265.1 bacterium | reverse complement strand
CCAAAGCACCTCCTAAAACCAATAGCGCAATTAAAGTTACCTTGCCTTTATTTGCTTGTATTTTTTCAGAGATCCAAGTGAATTTTCTAGATGCCAAAATTTTCAAATTATGGACCTTTTGCACTGCGAAGCTTTGTAACTTATTGACTTTCTCAGCAACCCACATCACGCCACCGAGACTGTAAACAAAAGGGCGTACAGCTAAAGGTGATTGTTCTAGAAGATCATCAAATCGTTCTTGTTCTATCTCTCGTCCAGCTTCGTCATATACTTCTTCCCAAATAGCGTTATGTTGTACATAAGGTATTTCAGTAGCCCCTGGATACCTCTGACGCATTAACACATCTATACGCTCTTCCATTCTCTTCGAAAGGATGAAGTCGCGAAAATATACTTTCAACCTTCTCCTTGGTGTTTCTCGACCAGCTTCGATACAAGCTTCTATTGTTCTCAGCCTATGAGTTATTATACTTTGCTGCATAACCTGTACACATCTAGTAGCACAAAATTGTTTAAGCGAATGAATATTTTGCGATTGAATTTCAACTGTTGCATCTCTTATGAATGCTTCGCGTTCCGTCTCCGGTATTATTTCTGCAGCACGTCTCATAACACCTAACATTTCTTCAGTAGGGCGATACTGCCTCACGTAATCATAATAAACGGGATATTTTCCAGAGGCCTCTGCTCCAGTTACCATAAGCTTCTCCATTTTTCCAAAAATTTTACACAAATTTAACGATTTTATCTACAAATTTCTTTAACACAAATTTCTTTAAAGAAGCCGCATGTTGCTCACTAAATATGAGGTCATTTATGATGCGTTTGTTAAGGAACAAATATACCCAGAAGCTGGATGTAAGGATCTGTCCAATTATTCTTGGCAGTCTGTGACGCCAGTTTGGAATCGTGAAATCGGACTAAAAAAGTTTTTTTCATGCAAACAGAAGATCTATCCACAACCTCTTGGACTCTAGGCCCCTATCTTCTCATCAAAACTCTCGGAAAGGGGGGCATGGGAGAGGTCTTTTTAGCTTTTGACCCCATGTGCAAGCGCATGGTAGCGATCAAAAAAATTCGCGATGAGCTTTTGGACAAGCCCAATATTCACGAGCGTTTTTTAAGAGAAGCGCGCATTGCAAGCCAACTGACCCATCCTGCGATCATTCCCATTTTTTCGATCCACTCTGATAGTTCTATGAGCTATTATACAATGCCCTATGTGGAAGGAAAGACGCTCAAGGAAATCCTGCAGGGATGCAGACAAAAACTGCACAATGGATACCCCCTTGCGCAAGAAGAGTCGCTTCCTTCTCTTTTGAACCTCTTTCTCAAGATTTGCGAGGCCATTGGATATAGCCATTCGAAAGGAGTGCTGCATCGCGATTTAAAACCCGACAATGTCATTGTAGGAAAATTTGGAGAAGTTTTGCTTTTGGACTGGGGTATTGCAAAAAAAATAGACGAGGGGGAAAAAGAAGATGAGATATGCGAATTTTCACAAAACAGCGCTCTTACCAAGCCGGGGAAAATAGCAGGAACGATCACTTATCTTGCTCCTGAAAGGGCTTTTGGGAAACCCTCTTCTTTTCAAACGGATATCTATGCGCTGGGCGTTATGCTCTTTCAAATTTTAACGCTCACCTCTCCCTTTCGGCGCACCACCCTTGCAGAACTTAGAAAAAAAGCCCACTCTGAACAAGTGCCCGATCCCAAAGAGCGATCTCCCTATAGAGATATTTCCCAACCATTATCGGAGATGGTTTTCAAAAGTCTTGCTTTCCCCCCAGAAAAGCGCTACCAAAAAGTCGAAGAGCTCACCCGTGACCTCAAAAACTTCATCGAGGGCAGGGCCTCTTGGCTGTTCACGGCCCAGCTCGACATCGCCAAAGAAGACGACTGGCAGCTACATGAAAACATCCTGCCCGCGCAATACCTTGCGCTGACGAGATCTGCCGAAAGTGCAGTGTGGGCAAGTCTTATGGTTTCTAAAGCCTCATTTTCTCCTAACATCAAAATTGAGGCAGAAATTGAGATCACACAAAAGAGCGAGGGAGTGGGCATCCTTTTCGGCATACCCGAAGAAGATCGGCGCAAAGAGCTGGAAGAGGGTTATTGCCTCTGGTGCGGATCTGAGAAAGGGTCGTCTTCTTTTCTTCTGCGCTCCCAAATTCTGGTAAAAGAGATCCCCGAAATTGTCCTCTCTTTGAAAAAAAAACATCTTCTTTCCATCGAATGCATGGAGGGAAAAATTCGCATCTTTTTTGATGGTTGTTTAGTCTCTTCTCTCCATACCATTTTTCCTCTTGCCGGCAGCCACGTCGGAATTTTATACAAAGACAGAGAATTTTCTTTGCGCCACCTAAAAGTTTACGCAGCAAGCCAACCTTTAAAAATCCGCTGTCTGGCCATTCCCGACGCCTTTTTCCTCAAAGGACATTTTGAGATTGCCTATAGCGAATATCGACAAATCGCCCACTCTTTTGCAGGGCGCAAAGAGGCAAGAGAAGCCATCTTTCGCTCCGGGCTCTCTCTTCTAGAAAGCGCGAAAGAAACCAAGAGCAAGAGGAAACGCTCCCTTTTGTACAAGCGCGCATTTGACGAATTCGACCAGTTGCAGTCGACCCAAGATGCTCCTCTCAAATATTTTGGCGATTCTTTGACCTATGCAGCTCTGCAAGATGTGGGCGAGGAAGCCAAGTGTCTCGAGCTGGCGATTCGAAAATTTGCACGCCATCCCAAACTCTCTCTTCTCCAAGAACATCTTTCGTTTCGCTGTCATGAAAGCTCTTTAAAAGAGAGGAAAACCGCCTATCGATTGATTTTAATTGCCCTCCAGCACATTCCCCAGTTTGCCGAATCGAGAGAAGCAAAAAAGCTCCTCTATAGCCTGCAGAACAACTGGGAAGATTTTTTCTTTTTTACTCCCCTCTCTTCCGAAGAAACTTTCCTAAAAGAGCCTCTCATGACCCGCCTTGCCTTCCATCTGGCCAAAAAAGAGACGATCTTCGAGTTGATCGACTCTCTAATGCAATCCCAAGAAAAAGCACCCTTCATTGAAGATGCTCTTTTTGGCCTCATTGAGCTCGGAGCGATTCAGGAGGTGCACACTTTAATTCCTTCTCTTTTTTCCCTCTTCCCAAAACATGACTGGTCCTCTCTTTCCCAGTGCGTAGACTTTCACAGGCCGGACGCACGATTTTCTCTCCCCTCCTTTTTTGCTCCTGGGTGGCATCAAAAAAAAGAGGCAAAAAGAACAGCTTTTCACATCATCCAAGAGATGCTCTCTCGCCAACAACCCGATAGTCTGTCCTTTTTATTTTCCTCCCTTTCTTCCACAGAACTTCCGCCAAGCGAGCGTCTTTTCTTCGACTCCTTGCATATCTGGTACCTTCTCCTACAAAAAGAATGGGAACAAGCAAAAGAGGTGTTTCTCTCTTATTCCCCAACAATATTAAACGATGAAAATGCTCCTTTACACTCTTTGTATGGCATCTGGCTCTATTGCCGGGAGGGCAAAGAAGCTGCCACCCTGCATTTTGCAAAAGTTTTAGACACTCCCTACCCCAGGTCTACCTCTTTACTCAGCCATTTTCTTCTGAAAAAAATTTCTTTGAAAAAATGGGGAAAGGAGGCCTTTTTCTGGGAAAAAAGACTCCTCTTTCGCCATCTGGCTCTTTTTTATCACTCTATTGGCGACGAAGCGAATAGCTCTTACTTTTTAAGGCAGAGTAGAGCATCTCCTTGATTGCTTTTGACATCTCCTTGGCTTTTTGCTATTTTTACCATCATTCTTGTTGAGAAAAGCAATGAAAGATCTGCCGAAAGCCTACCTACCCCAGCAAGTAGAAGAAAAGTGGTACTCTTTTTGGAAAGAAAGAGGATATTTTCATGCAGACCCTTCTTCTTCGAAAAAGAGTTTCTCCATTGCCATGCCTCCTCCCAATGTCACTGGCGTTCTGCACATGGGCCATGCATTGGACGACACGATTCAAGACGCAATGATCCGCTACAAAAGAATGATGGGCTTTGAAACTCTGTGGGTCCCGGGAACCGACCATGCGGGCATTTCCACGCAAACCGTAGTAGAAAAAAACCTTCTCGCCACGCAAGGCAAAAGGCGCAGAGATGTTTCAAGAGAAGAGTTTCTCGCTCTTTCGTGGAAGTGGAAAGAGGAAAAAGAAAAGGGCATACTTTCTCAAATTCAAAAATTGGGCGCGTCGTGCGACTGGGAGCGTTTGCGGTTTACGATGGATGAAAAAAGCAACCGGGCAGTCCGCTCCATGTTTAAAAAGCTCTACGATGACGGCCTGATCTACCGTGGAGATTATCTGGTCAACTGGGACCCCGTAACCCAAACTGCTCTTTCCGACGATGAGGTCGAACATGAAGAAATAGAAAATGCATCTCTCTGGTATTTCCGCTATCCGCTGGTGGGTGGAAAAGAGAGCATCGTCGTTGCAACCACAAGGCCCGAAACAATGCTGGGCGATACGGCAGTCGCTATCTCCCCTGCCGACGAGCGCTATCGCCATTTGATTGGCAAAGAAATCCTTCTTCCTCTGACCAATCGACGCATCCCTATCATTGCTGACCTTGCCGTAGATGCATCCTTTGGAACAGGTGCTGTAAAAATTACCCCCGCACACGATTTCAACGATTATGAGATGGCCATGCGCCACTCTCTTCCTCTGATTAACATCATGACCCCCGATGGACATATCAATGAAAATGGGGGAGAATTTTGCGGCATGACGCTAAAAGATGCACGAGCTAATGTCGTGCAAAAAATGAAAGACCTGCATCTTTTAGAAAAAATAGAGCCCTATAAGCTGCGCGTCGGGGTCTCCTACCGTTCAAAAGCAATCATCGAGCCCTATCTTTCGAAGCAATGGTTTGTCAACCTCAGAGTATTTAAGAAAACATTGATCGATGCCGTCAAAAAAAAGAAAGTTGCCCTCTTTCCTTCCTACTGGGAAGAAAACTATTTCTACTGGATTGAAAACATCCGCGACTGGTGCATTTCCCGGCAGATCTGGTGGGGGCATCGCATTCCGGTCTGGTATTCCAAAAACGATCCTGCGCACATGATCTGTTACGACGGAGAGGGTGTGCCTCCTGAGGTAGAGAGAGACCCTGATCTCTGGCAGCAAGACGAAGATGTTTTGGACACCTGGTTTTCATCTGCTCTTTGGCCCTTTAGCACCTTGGGCTGGCCCGAGAAAACCGAAGATCTCAAAAAGTTCTATCCCACCTCTCTTCTCGTAACCGGACACGACATTCTCTTTTTTTGGGTAGCCCGCATGATTTTAATGGGAGAGTATGCTCTTAAAAAAGTTCCCTTCCACCAGGTATTTATCCACGGCCTTATTTATGGCAAATCCTACTGGAGACAAGATAGCGATGGTTCGATTACCTATTTGAAATCGGAAGAGAAAAAACGCTTCGATCTTGGAGAGGCGCTGCCAGATGGCGTCTTGTATCGATGGGAAAAAATGTCAAAATCCAAAGGCAATGTGATCGACCCGATCGAAATTATCGGAGAGTATGGAACCGATGCCATGCGCCTTGCCCTTTCGCAAAGTTTGACCCATGCAAGGCAGATCGACTTGGATTTGAGACGTTTTGAAGAGCAAAAAAATTTCGCCAACAAGATCTGGAATGGCGCGCGCTTTATCTTCATGAACATTACCTCTGAAGAAAACCCAAATCTGCCTCCTTTGACAAAAGAGCTTTTTGCCAAAGGCTTGAAACCCTCTCTGTTTACGCTGGAAGACTACTGGATCCTTTCGCTCTTCGCCCGCCGTACGAATGAGATGCATATTTCTTTTGCATCCTTTACTTTTGACCGTGCAGTCACCCTCTTCTATGAATTTTTCTGGAATGATTTTTGCGCCCATTATTTAGAGTTGGCAAAGCCCTACCTCTTTGGAAAAATCGGTACTCCCGAAATACGCCAAAACAAACAAAAACTGCTTCTTATTCTTCTCTCGGACGCTCTCTGCCTCATCCATCCCATTGCTCCCTTCATCACCGAAGAGATTTTTTCTCTGCTCAAAGAGGGTTTTTCCACTCCTCCTCATCCAAAAGCAGAAGCTCGCACAAAGCAAACGCTTCTGCGGCTCAACTCTCCCTGCTGCATGATGGCGCCCTACCCAAAAGCCGCTTCTAAAAAAGCCTTTTTTGAAGAGGCCGAAAAAAACTTTGCCTTTCTACTAAAAATTGTCCATACGGTCCGCAACATTCGCGCCGAAATGCAAATTCCCCTTGCGGAAAGAAGCGATCTCATCCTCTTTGGAAAAGAAGACGATCCCCACTTTACCCTCCTTCAACAAGAAGAGCGTCTGATTGCCTCGCTTGTCAAGATCAACAAAATACAATTCACAAATGATCCAAAAGCAATCCCAGAAAAGGGAGCCACAGCTCTCGTCGATGGACTAAAGATCCACCTGCCCCTTGCGCAAGCATTGCAAGAAAAAGAAAAAGAGCGTCTGTTAAAAGAAAGAGAAAAAGTGCAAAAGTCGCTCGATTGTAGCTTGCAGAAACTAAACTCTGAAGACTTTCTAAACAAAGCGCCGCCTCAGGTTGTCCAAAAAGAAAAAGAGCAGTTTTGCCTGCTCGACGAAAAGCTTAAAGAAATTCAAAAGAAGTTATCTACTTTGTCCTCTCAAGAATCTGCGACTTAAAAATCGTCCCCATCAGAAGGGGGAGTCGCCGAAGCAGCGGCAGCAGCGGCTTTTTCTGGCGCTTTGTTTGCAATTTCCTGCGCAAAATGAATGCGGCGTTCGTCTGTATCCACTAGAGGTTGTTGTTGTACCGCTTCCCAGCGCTTATCTTCATTTCTTCGTTCGATAAAATCCCACACAAAAACTCCGCAGTTGTAGCAATCTTTCTGCACTTTTTTTGTATTTTCTTTGATCGTTCTGATTTGATATTGTGAGCGAATCTTATTGGCCAATTCCAAAAGCGTCATATCAACTCCGCGAAGACGCTCATTTTTGCGATCGAGTACCGTCAATCCTTTCGAATCGAAAAATTCCATCGTGCTTGCTTCCTTCTCTACGTAAAAGCAGACGATGTGATCGCCAAAAAAACCTTGGAGCACCACAGGAATTGCAAGAGCATCTGGACCTTTATCAGGCAATTCTAAAGTTGCGCGAGGTCTTGCACTGTATCCAAAGACATAGCTCACCCAGTATGGTTTATTGTCTTCAAAAAACCCAAAGAGCTGGTCACTTAATTTACAGCGCGATTTCAATCGATGCGCAAGCGGAGAGTAATGGCTTCCTTCAGTATCTGCGATTCGAAGATCGGACCGGAAATACTGATCTTTAAGCGTCGCCCAAATGTCATGGAAGACACGCTCTATTACTTCTCTTATCTTTCTCAATGAGCTTGGGGGGAGAAATCCCCTTGTATCTTTTGGTGCATAAGGGGCACTTTCTGAAATTGCTCTTGTTACCATGTAATCACCTATTATTTTTTCACATTAATTATACATATTCTTAGTATTTATTTCAATTAAAACGTTTATTTTCTAAAACTTTAAATAACAGGTAATTATATATTGAAAAACAAACTTACAGAACAGTTTTGGAGTTTTTTTGTAAAAACCGCCTATTTATATCATAAATAACTAAAAATTAGTGGATTATGCCGATCACTTAAGTTCTGGCTTTCCTACTATCGCATGATCCAAAAAAGAAATCTGGTAGCAGCGATGGATTTTTTGATTATGAAAGTCGATGGGGATTGTTTTCTTGGATATTTCTTGGATAGCACATTTTGGAAACAGAGCTTCATCAAAATCAAACGTCCGCAAGTTCGTGCTGAAAAAGATCGTTCCCTGCGGAGATAAAAGCGCCAAAGATTTTGAAATTAAATAAACATAATCTTCCTGTATATCGAACATCCGGTCCATCTTTTTGGAGCGAGAAATGGTTGGTGGATCAATCACGATGAGGTCATATTTTTCTCCCCTTTCTTCTTCGAGAAATTTACAACAATCTTCCCGCACAATGGGGTTGTTCTTCAAAGGTATTGAATTCAACAGAAAGTTATCTCTTCCCCAATCGGTATAGGTATTGGACATATCCACACTTTTGGTAAAAGCAGCGCCAGCCACTGCCGCATGGACGCTAAACGAGCAGGTATAGGCAAAGAGATTGAGCAAACGCTTCTGCGCTGCCCTCGATGCAACTAGCCTACGCGTTTCGCGATGATCGAGAAAAAGGCCCGTATCGAGGTAGTCGAGAAGGTTGACTTTGAATTTGACCCCATATTCTAGAACAGTAAAAAACTCGTTAGACTCGCTCTTTTTTTCATACTGCTGGATTTTTTCTCTTTTGATGCGCGTCCGCCAGTAGATCGCCTCTTTTTTTGCATTAAAGATGGAACAGATCGCACCTACCGCTTCGTCATACAAGTCTTGCCGCGGCTCGTCGCTCTCTTTTGTGCTTGCATAATAGTGGACACAAAAGCGCCCATCATAAAAGTCGATCGCCAATGGATATTCTTTGATGTCGCGATCGTAGATGCGAAAGCAGTTTGTCTGCGTTCTCTTAGCCCATTTCCGCACATACCGATAGTTTTTTCGAATACGGTTTTTCAGAAAAGAACTCTTGTCCTCCCCATCAGCAATGACCGGCAAAAATAGCGATTCACTCATACAATGCCTCCTCTGATAGTATCTCACAAAAAGACTTATGAGGATGAATCATTCAGCCTAATGCAGCACATGCAGTTTTTCACATGATTTTAGTAGACCTCTCAATGGAATGCGAACCATTTTGCTCGAAAAGACAAAATAATGGGGGCACGCAGGGCTATTTTTCATCAAAAATATTTTGACAACATTCCTTTTTTTTGGAAAAAAATTAACCGATTCCCTAAATTTTTTTCTTACCGTAGCTATGAAAATTTTTTTAACTAACGCGAGTTTTGGGTATGCCGCTCTATGAAAAAGGCAGATATTTCATGAGTGCCTTATCCAAAACTCGCGTTAACTAAGGAGAAAAAAATGAGTTCTCAAGCCAATAAATCCTACAATCCTGAACGCGCACCTATGCTTGTCTCAGTCAGACCTGGTGGCACAGGTCCCTCAGGATCAAATACTACAGGAGTTTGGCAGGCCCAAGCCCCAATGACAGCACAAGGAGCAAATGAATGCATGGAATGTTTTACAGGAATAAGAGGTGATGATTCGAAATGTCTTTTTAACGCAAAACTTATTTCTGGTTTGGCCGAAATGCTAATTCTTACTGGAGGACTTGTACTTACTACAATCGGCATAGCAAACCATAATTATTCAGAACTAATTCCCGGCGCTGTAATGCTCGGTTGTGGGGGACTTCCACTGTGTTACAATTTTTTTAAATTTGTGTTTTGTACTAAACCCCGCACAATGCTATTCTAGAAAACCTAATTTATAAGGATAGTATTTTTATGTCATCTGCCACACAAATGGTATTTCTTGAAAAACCTCAAGTACTCTATGTAGATGAAGATTATTCTGTCAAACCTCCTGCGTATGGAACGATTGATAAGCTGATGAAGTCATTACAAGAAAATGGGCCTCTGGTAGTAGTAGGCAAAATGGGGCCAGGCGCTTATACAGACGCACCCTTTAAACTCAGAGACAAAGTTGGTAATGAAGAGGTGTATGGTTGGAAACCCCTTACATTTAAAGAACATGCCGCTTCAATACAGGTAATCTTGCTAGGCGCAAAGCAAACGGAATCAAATGCTTATGTGTATTTTACTCTAGCAAAAGACATTACGAAGGATAAAAGTTCCCTAATCAGAGGGTTTGAACCCTTAGACACAGATACAAAAGTGTACGTCATGTCTTATGAAAATTTTCTCAACCGCTCTCTAGTGGATTTACATCCAATCTGTCCACATGCTCAATGGCTATTTTCTATACCCGTCGATTCAATTCTAGATGGCGGAGAAATTGAGAAAAAATGCAAGCAGATCGGACAACAGATTTTTGACCATTATAAAACAGCTGCTAAAGAAGACAGTGATGCAGGAAGAAAAGCGATAACAAGAATCTGCGAGGCAGCCAAAGTCCTAACGCACGATGGTTCGGTTAGAAAAACCTATATCGAGCGTGCTTGGGATGGAGTAGGCGATATGAATTGGCAGTGGCGATCTTAACTGTCCCAAGAATAAAATGAACCCTTCGTTCTATTGCAACATTCTTGAGCCAAGAACCCTTTTCTGGTAGAATGGTGCACATGAAAAAACTTCTTTCACCTAAAGAATTAATACATTCGTTTCCTTTAGAAAGGAAAGATCTCTCTTTTATCGAAGAGAGTAGAAAAACCATTCAAAAGATTTTATCGAACGAAGAAAACCGAAAACTTCTGATTGTGGGGCCCTGTTCCATTCATGATGAATCTTCAACTCTAGAATACGCAAATCACTTCATAGCACTTTCTCAAAAAGTAAAAAATTTCTTTTTGGTCTTGCGTTTTTTCATCGAAAAGCCCAGGACCTCTGTGGGTTGGACGGGTTTTCTTGCCGATCCTATGTTAGATGGTTCTTATCAAATGGAAAAGGGGCTTTTCCTTTCTCGAAAACTGCTGCACACCCTCGTTCAGAAAAAAATTCCTTGCGGCATGGAATTTTTACACCCAAACTTTGCACCCTATTTTTCCGATCTGATCTCATGGGGGGTAATTGGTTCGAGGACAAGTTCTTCCCAAATCCATCGGCAGCTTGCCTCTTCGCTCCCCTTTGCAGTCGGATTTAAAAACAGCCATCTAGAAGCTGTCGAAGTTACTCTCCACAGCCTTTTGGCAGCGCGCGCGCGCCACGTGTTTCCCATTATCGATGAAGAGGGAAAAATTGCTCTTTGTCACAGCCAGGGAAATCCCTATGCACACATCGTTCTTCGCGGCAACAGCAAAGGCCCAAACTGTGACGAACACACAATCGACTCTCTCTTACAAAAACTATCACCGCTCTCTCTACTCATCGACTGTTCTCATGGCAACTCTTCCAAAAATCTCGAAAAGCAAAAAGAGTGTTTCCGCCATGTGGTTTTAACAGAAAAAAAAGAAGTGCGCGGCTTTATGCTGGAAAGCCATCTCTTTTCGGGAAATCAAAATCCAACCAATTCTCTCCAATATGGCCTATCCATTACCGATCCTTGCTTGGGATGGGAAGAAACAGAAGAATTGATCCTTTCGGCAGATACCGCTATCGCAAGATCGCCGCTTCCGGCTTGACCTCACTTTCTTCTTCTTCGACAGGTGGGTGGATAAGCTCGGTCCAAAACTGGTGCTTCCAAGTTTCAAAAACAGTGCCCTCTTTGGTGAAAACTTCCACGCGATAGGTCAAAATTTTTTTTGTCGGATCTTTTTTGGGATTGGGAAAGAAAAATATCTGATATCCCCGCCTTTGATCGATGGGCGCTTCCAGCTTTTTTTCTTCGAGATTTCCAAAATGGACCGTCACAAGAAGATGGTCGATCTCATGCAAAAAAAGAGTATGGGGAAAATCCCAGCTCACCACAACTCTTTGCCCAACGCTGGGATTTTGTTTTCTCGGGTCAGGAGTTCCGACAAAACTACTTGCCAGATCCCTTTCATCAACCCATTGCTGCTGTACATAAAGATGATTTTTATAACAGGAAGAAAGAAGAAGGGCACAACAAAGAAAAAGAAGCCTTTTCACCACACGGTTTTCCATGCTATCATCAAGACTACCCAACCCATATAACATTTCATTTGGCAAAGAGCAAACTTTTATGAAAAAACCGCCGAAAAAAAGCATCGCTGTTGCCATTTTTTCTTCCGATAGAGAAAAAGTACTTCTCATTAAAAGAAGAGACGTCCCCGTCTGGGCCCTGCCCGGAGGAGGCATCGAAAAGGGAGAGTCTCCCAATATGGCAGCTCTCAGAGAAGTGGAAGAAGAAACAGGCTTTCAAATCAAAATTCTGCGACTCGTAGGAGAGTATCTACCCGTCAACCGCTTGTCTCGACACACCTATCTCTTCGAGAGCGTCATCATTGGCGGAGAACCAACCATCGGAAAAGAGACGAAAGAAATTGCATTCTTTCCCACGCAGGCTCTTCCCAAACTTTTGCCGCCTCCCTACGCAGAGTGGATTGCGGATGCACAGCTCCTCTCCAACCCACCCTTCACAAAAAAACTCACTAGCGTCAATTACAAAGTCTTTTTCACAAACTTGCTACTCCATCCTCTGCTCGTGTTGCGATTTGTCCTCTCCAGATGCCATCTGCACATCAACGATCGTTCATGAAATCTCTTCTAAAAGCGTTTGCAGATCAAATTCGTGTTGGATTTCTTCTTCGAGAATCTCTGCGATCATCTGATAGGTAATAGGATCTTTGTCTTTGATCTTTTTCAGAAGCCCGTTATAGATGGCAATCGCACACTGCTCGCCTTTGATGTTTTGTTGCAAAATCTTCTTTCCCTCTGGCGAAAGAGGTGCTTCATATCCACAGTTTGTTTTTTTATACCACTCTTCTGGCTTCAAGATGGGCTTTCCCTGCAGTTTGACAATGCGCTCTGCCAATTTGGTGGCATGCTTGAGCTCTTCCATCGCATGCTCTTCGAGCTCTCGAGCAATTTGGCGACTCTCTTTCCCCTCTACTATTTTGGCACCAACCCAATATTGATAATATGCCAACCATTCATCTGCCAAAGCCGCATTCAGTAAATCCACAAGCTTTTTCACATCCATATCTATAATTTCTACACCTAAACGTTTCATAAAAAAACCCCTTTTTCTCCATCTTATCCGATCTTGGGCTGGAATGAAAACTTCTTTTTGAAATTTTTTTTTCTTGCAAGAACTCCCAACCTCTTTGAAAAAGAAAAGGATAGGAAAATTTTTTCTTTTGCGTCGCAATCTTTTCTAGAAATAAATTCGAAGAAACTATATCTAGTATCTTAAAGGAAACCAAAGCTACTAGCTGTTGTGTTCACCTTCTTATAGAGGGCTTTATAAGATCTTCAAGAAAGTGTCTGTGCAGATATACGTATAACATAAAAAAAGGGAGAGTTTGGGCATGAAAAAATCATTACAGTTTGGCTCCAAAAAATTTGGATCCAAGAAAAGTTGCGAGAATGGTGCAGAGGTAAAGCAAATACGCAAGCGTACGGGAGAAATTCTCCCTTTTGATGCACATAAAATCACAACTGCTATCGCCAAAGCGGGCAAAGAGGCGGGTGAACTCGACGAAAAAATTGCAAAGACACTCACAATCAAAGTGCTCCAACTGGTCGATCAGATTGCAGAAGAAAGCATACCAACAGTAGAAGAAGTACAAGATTGCGTTGAAGAAACTCTTTTAAACTCCTCTTATAAAAAAACGGCCAAAGCTTACATCATCTATCGAGAGCAGCATGCCAAGATCCGAGAAATTGCCTCGCAAGCAGGGATCGATTTGATCGACCAATATCTCAATAAAATTGATTGGCAAGTCAAAGAAAACAGCAACATGTCCTACTCCTTGCAGGGACTCCATAACTATGTAGCTTCAGAAACGAGCAAACTCTACTGGCTCAATAAAATTTATCCACCGCACATCAAAAAAGCCCATGCAGAAGGTTCTTTTCACATCCACGATTTGGGCATTCTCTCTTCTTACTGCGTGGGATGGGATCTGAAAGATCTTTTGTCTGTCGGCTTTCAGGGCGTTGCTGGAAAAATTCAAAGCAAGCCTCCCAAACACTTAAGAAGTGCTCTGGGACAAATTGTGAATTTCTTCTATACACTCCAAGGAGAAGCTGCAGGAGCGCAAGCATTCTCCAACTTCGATACACTTCTGGCCCCCTTCATTCGCTATGACAAATTGACCTACGAGCAGGTCAAACAGGCCATGCAGGAATTTATCTTCAACATCAACATCCCTACCCGCGTAGGCTTTCAAACTCCCTTCACCAATATTACGATGGACTTAAAACCCTCTTCTCTTCACGCAAAAACTCCCGTTTTAATTGGCGGAGAGATGCAAAAAGAGACCTATGGTGAGTTTCAAGAAGAGATGGACATGCTCAATCAAGCCTTTCTAGAAGTGATGATGGAAGGAGATGCCAAGGGCCGCGTCTTTACCTTTCCAATACCCACCTACAACATTACAAAAGATTTTGACTGGGACAACCCCAAGCGCGATTTATTGTGGAAAGTGACGGGAAAATATGGCATTCCCTATTTTGCAAATTTTATTAATTCAGAAATGAAGCCCGAAGATACACGATCGATGTGCTGCAGACTCCGCCTGGATATTGCACAGCTGTCGAGCCGTGGCGGTGGCCTTTTTGGCTCCAATCCTCTTACGGGATCTGTGGGAGTCGTAACCATCAATCTTCCCAGAATTGGCTATCTTTCCAAAGACCGGGAAGAATTTTTTTCCAGATTGGACGACCTTGCCGATATGGCCAAACAGAGCCTCGAGATCAAACGCAAAGTTCTCGAGCAGCTCACAGACAACAACCTCTATCCCTACTCGAAATTCTATCTACGCTCTGTAAAAGAACAGACGGGCTGCTACTGGAAAAACCACTTTTCCACCATTGGCATCGTCGGCATGAACGAAGCATGCTGCAACCTTCTCGATACAAATATCGCATCGGAAAAGGGAAAACAGTTTGCAATAGAAGTGCTCGACTTTTTGAGAAAAAAACTGACCGATTACCAGAAAGAGACACAAAATTATTACAATCTCGAAGCCACTCCTGCGGAAGGAACCAGTTTCCGTCTTGCCCTCATCGACAAAAAACGCTATCCTGACATCATCTCTGCCAATGAAGAGATGGTTAAAAATGGCGCAGAGCCTTTTTATACCAACTCCACCAACCTGCCCGTCAACCATACAGACGATCTTTTCGAAGCACTCGATCATCAAGACGATCTGCAAAAACGCTATACGGGAGGCACCGTGCTGCATGCCTATCTCGATGAACGCATCGAAAATGGAACCGTGGTCAAAAATCTTATAAGAAAGGTTTTCGAAAGCAAATCGCTTCCCTACCTTTCCTTGACCCCGACATTTAGCGTATGCAGCTCGCATGGCTATCTCGGAGGAGAACACCACTCTTGCCCCCACTGCGGAACCAAGTGCGAAATCTATTCCCGCGTCGTGGGATATACACGTCCTATCGACCAGTGGAACGCAGGCAAGCAGTCGGAATTTGCTTTGAGGAAAAACTATGTCCTTGCAAAGGATGGTTCATGAAAGTCGGAGGCATTGAGCGCCTTTCTTTAATCGATTTCCCTGGAAAAATTGCCGCAGTGCTTTTTTTCCAGGGCTGTTCTTTTTCCTGTCCGTTTTGCCACAATCCCCATCTCGTGGACCCAAAGCAGTTCGGACCCGTGATTCCTCTTCCTGCGATCAAAGAGTTTCTTTTGTCTCGAAAAACCAGGCTCGAGGCAGTTGTTTTTTCAGGAGGAGAGCCCACCATTCACCCCGCTTTGCCTTCTTTCATACAAGAAGTGAAAGAGATGGGATTTTTGACCAAACTCGACACTACGGGCATCCATCCCGAAATGATCGAGTCTCTCTTGAAAAACAATCTTTTGGATTACATCGCCATGGACATCAAAGGACCTCTTGAGCGCTATTCCGAGATCGTCCAAACCCCCCTTCCAACAGAAAAGGTCCAAAAAACCATTTCTCTCATCCTCTCCTCTACGATCCCATACGAATTTCGGTCCACTCTTCTTCCCTCGCTACATCAGGCAAAGGATCTTCTGGCCATGACGCAGATGATCCAAGGTGCTCGTCTTTACGTCCTTCAAACATTTCGTAGTACCACAACTCTCTCTCCTCTCTTGAAAAATGCAAAAAATTTTTCCAAAGAAGAGATGCAATCTTTCCAACAACTCGTCTCTCCTTTTGTCAGCGCCTGTCACATCCGATAGAGATAGATTCTATTTTTTCCAAGATCTTTTGCTTCTAACATCATCAAAGGCTTCCACCCACGAAAGGCAAAGGTATGACTCAGCACATAGCTGCCCGGCAGTAGCTCCCTCAAAAGTTTTTCTTTAAGCCTTTCCATTGCTTTAGGATAAAGATAGCAGACAACAAAAGACGCATCTTGCAAAGAAACTTCAAAAAAATCCTTTCTCGCAATCCAGAGATTTTTTCTTCGAACGACTACCTTCCAACAAAGAGAAATGATGTAGGGTACGTAGGAAAGCTCATAGGCAAACACAGCGCGTGCAGGATAGTGCCCGGATAGCAATAGAGCCAGATGCCCAAAGCCGCTTCCCAATTCAAAAATTTTTCCCCTGTCTAGCTGAGGAAGAAGCGGCAGCAAATCCCTTTGCACCTGTTTTGACGTAGGCATAGGGGAAATACCCACCCGATAGGTCGTCCAGATAATGCTCAGAGAACATAGAACCATTACCAATAGGACAATAGAGCCAACCATTATATGCCCTCCCAATGCTGTCAACTTAAAGGGGCATCTCCCCTTAAGAGCCCCGCCAAAGGACTGAAAAGTCCTTTGGGGAGAGCTCGAGAGCGCAGCTCTCGTCATGCTCTCCCACGGCAAAGATGCAAATGCCCATCCGGGGTCTTTGCTTTTAAAAATAGCCATCCTCTGGGATAATACTTAAGAAAAATCGATTGTTCCATGAATAAAAAAAATCTTGAGATTCTCGCGCCCGTGGGCTCTTGGTCATCTCTACAGGCAGCCATTGCAGCAGGGGCAGACAGCATCTATTTTGGCGTTCATCCCTTGCACATGCGGGCAGGATCTGCCTTCCCTTTTACCCCAAAAGACCTTATAAAAATTGCAAATATCTGCAAAGAGCATCGGATCAAAAGCTATCTGGTGCTCAACACCATTTTGTACAATCAAGACCTCTCATTGATGCGAAAGCTGTGCGAAAAAGCAAAAGAAGCAGCTATTTGTGCTGTGGTTGCAGCAGATATGGCAGCCATATCTTTTGCAAGGTCTATCGACCTTCCTGTCCACGCATCTACCCAGCTCAACATCAGCAATATTGCATCGCTTCGCTTTTTTTCCCAGTTTGTAGACACCGCCATTTTAGCAAGAGAGCTCTCTTTGGCACAGATTGCCTCCATCTGTCATGCGATCGAAAAAGAAAAGATTTGTGGGCCCTCAGGCAACCTTCTGCAAATCGAGCTCTTTGCCCATGGAGCCCTTTGCCTTGCCATTGCAGGCAAATGTTACATGAGCCTTGCCGAGTATAACAAGGCAGCCAACCGCGGCGAGTGTCTGCAGCCCTGCAGGCGCAAATATCGCTTATTGGACGATGAAACAGAAGATGCGCTCGTCATCGATAACCAGTACATCCTTTCTCCCAAAGATCTTGCGACCATAGAAATTTTAGACAAGCTTGTGCAAGCGGGTGTTTCTATTTTTAAAATTGAAGGCAGAGGGCGCACTGCCGAATATGTGTTTGCCGTCGTCAAAGCCTACAAAGAGGCCGTGCTCAGTATTGTAGAAAAAACTTTTACCAGAGAAAAAGTTCTGCATTGGAAAGAAGCGCTCCAAAAAGTCTACCACCGCGGCTTTTGGGAAAATGGATACTATCTTGGAAAAAAATTGGGTGCATGGAGCGGCACTGCAGGCTCTCTTGCCTCAGAAAAAAAGGTACTTGTAGGCACTGTCCAGCACTTCTTTGGAAAAGCAAAAATCGCAGAGGCCCTTGTCAATAAAGGCTCTTTGAAAGAAAAGGACTCCATTCTCATCATGGGAAACACCACAGGGGTGATCAAAAGCTCCATCGAAAGTCTCGTGGTCCACTCCTCATTGGAAGGGCAAAAAATTCGCGTTACTTTTCCTCTCACAACAAAGGTAAGAAAAAATGACCAGATCTACCTCTTGCAACAGCGATAAAAAAGCCATCCGCAAAAAAATCGATGCTGTAGATCGAAACATCGTCCTTCTTCTGGAAAAGAGACTCTCTTTCGTCTTAGAGCTAAAAAACTTAAAACAAAGACTCACCGATAAAAAAAGAGAAGAAGAGATTCTCATGCGTATTTCTTCTCCTTACATTCAAGAGATCTACCGAGCCATCTTCAAAAGTGCAAAAAAAATGCTCAAACATGTGAAATAAAGATGTATTTTCGAAGCTATAACTCCTATCTCCAAGAGCTTTTTCACGCAAGAGTCTACAAAATCTCGATCGACGGTGGTTTTACCTGTCCGAACCGCGATGGAACCAAGGGAAGAGGCGGCTGTATCTATTGCGATGAAAAAGGATCTTCCTCGCGCGCGCATGCACCTGCGACCCCCATTCGGGAGCAGGTGATCAAAAACATTGCGGTGCGAAAATCGCGCTATAGGGCAGAAAAATTCATTGCCTACTTTCAATCCTTTACCAACACCTACGCACCTTGTGCGACTCTGAAAAAACTCTACGATGAGGCCATCTTTGCATCTCCCGATATTGTAGGTCTCTCTATTGCCACAAGGGCCGACTCTATCGATGAAGAAAAGCTCTCTCTCATTGCAAGCTATCAGCAAAACCTCCCCTACGTACAAATCGAGTATGGCCTACAAACCATTCACAATCGCACGCTTTCTTCTTTGAATCGCTGCGAAAGTTTTGAGGACTTTCTCCATGCGCTGACTCTGACAAGACAGTTTCCCATCCACCATTGTGTCCATGTGATTCTAGGGCTTCCTGGAGAATCCAAAAAAGAAGAGCTGCAAACGGCCGATATGCTCGCAAAGCTCAAGATCGAAGGGGTCAAAATCCACTTTCTCGTTGCTCTCCAAAACACGCCCCTTGCTTTGCAATACCAACAAGGCCTGTTTCACCCTCTCTCTTTTGAAGAACAGATTATGCGCCTTGCCGATTTTCTAGAAAGGCTTCCCCCAGAGACGGTTATCCACCGCCTATCAGGAAACGGCCACCCCCAAAAGCTCATAGCCCCTTTGTGGATGAAAGAGAGAAAAAAAGAAATTGTACCCTGCTTAATTCAAGAATTCATCAAGAGAAACACAAAGCAAGGCTCTCGATGTCGCTTTTGAAGCTAAAAATCTTGAAAAAACTAGGTTTTTCGAAAATTTTATGATGGCTCTTTAGCTGGATCAGCATACCTTTCCCCACCAGCATCAGCGTAAAATAAATTCACTTCTTCATTTTCTATTGTTTTACCAGCGAAAAGAGTGCCGGAAAAAAAATAACCCCAAGAACCATCACTTTTTTCTCTCCTTTGGGGTTTTTCATGAATAAGCCGAGAGATTCGCACACGATTAGACGAATAGAATCCACTATTATCTTTTGTGTGCCAACGTACTTTCGGAAGGCCCTCTCTTGGCCCAGCTATTGACGCAACAGCGGGTTTTGTAGCCTCAGTAGTAGTTTCTCGAACTGCGCTTCTTTTTCCATAGCTACTAATAATTCCGGTGCCTACCAGAGAAATCATTGCAATAACTGCAGCGGGAAATCCACCAATCGCTCCTGCAGATCCAATGACGATAGCGTCAAACAAAACTGAGCCATAAGCCTTGGGCTGTCTGACCAAACTTAGCCAAGAAGAATGAGCCGCAGAATCTAAATGACTCAAAGGATTCACAATAGAACTGCCCCAAGAACAAATACTGGTAAACATTGCAAAAGCTCCTGCTTTTAATTTTTTTACATAATTTTATAACAAATTGATTTTTTTTAAAGAATAAAACATACCCAAAAAACCTGAAAAATTGGTTTTTGAAGCTACGCGAAAATCCTCGTATTCAAAAAGGTGTTCTCGAACTGTATCATCAGAAAGGAATAAAGCCTCCGCGATCGCAGGAATGGGCCAACCTTTATCGCAGAGTAAGACAGTTTTAATCGGAAATTTTATGATCGATCTTATTTAGCTGGATCAACATATCTTTCATACTTCTCACGACTCCCACCAATAGCACCATACTTCTCCCCAATAACATCAATATAAAAGAAATTCACTTCTACATCTTTTATTTCTTTTCTACCGCTGAAGTTCTTCCCGGGAAAAAAATAACCCCAAGAACCATCACTTTTTTTTCTCCTTTGCGGCTTGTCCCCAATGATCTCATATTCCGATTCATTCTGGTAGGATCCACTACCAAGCGTTGTGTACCAACGTACTTTCGGAAGTCCCTCTCTTGGTTTAGCTGTTGTTCGAACTGCACTTCCTTTTCCATAGCTACTAATAATCGCGATGCCTACCAAGGAAATCGCTGCAATAGCTGCGGCGGGAAATCCACCAATCGCTCCTCCTGCAGATCCAATGACGATAGCGTCAAACAAAACTGAGCCATAAGCTTTGGGCTGTCTGATCAAACCTAGCCAAGAAGAATGAGCGCAGAATCTAAATGACTCAAAGGATTCACAATAGAACTGCTCCACGAATAAATAGCACTAGCCATTGCAAAAGCTCCTGTTTTTTCTTC
>JAJZPH010000002.1 GCA_021811265.1 bacterium | reverse complement strand
CGCTGTGATTGCAGCAGATGGGCCTTCCGGAAATCATGAAATCGAGTACTCCTATAATCAAAACGACCAGCTTGAGTCTATTGCGCTTGGAAAAGGATCTCCTGAAGAAAAGGTGACTCGCTTCGAGTATAATTCCCATGGTGAACTTGCAAAAAAATATAATCCTGGCGAGCAACCTCCTATCTCTTATCAATATGACAATAGGGGAAATTTAGAGATTATTTCTTATAAAGAGTCTGAAAAAAAGATTGAGACCAGGCTCTATTATGACAAAAATAAAAATCTGACGAGCATGAACCAGGATGGTTTTTCGATTGACTACGACTATGACGAAAATGATTTGCTCACTTCGGAAACTATCAATGACGAATTTGGGGAGTATCAAATCAGTCGAACCTATGACGGTGAAGGAAAAATACAAACGTTTACTTTTCCCGACGGATCCTACGTAAAATATTCCTATGAAGGTCCGTTAGTAAGGACCATTTCTCGTTTCAGCAAAGATAAAAAAAAGCTCTACACTTATACCGTCTCCTCTAGAGATCAAATGGGCAATATTTTGGAAGAAATCTTACCCTTGAACCTTGGTATTAGAACACAATTCTGGAATAAAACTGGAAACAGAGCGGCCCTAACCACAGATTTTTTTCAAGACAAAGTTTTAGAGTATGATTCCTTAGGCCATATCAAGAAGAGAAAAATTTCTTTTGAAGAGACTCCATGCACAATCGAGTATGACTCTAATGTTCTTTTGCAGCTCATTTCAGAAAAAGGCCCTATCAACCATGAGTACTCTTATGATTCGATCGGAAACCGCCTGAAAAAAGATCGATCTACTTATAAAGTAAATATCTTGAATGAGCTGATGGAAGCCGAAGGCAATATCTACACTTTCCATCCAAATGGATCTATTGCCACAAAGGTAGTCCAGGGAAATACCTGGACTTATCGGATGAATCCTCTCAATCAGGTTATCTCCATTCAAGACGCCGATCAAAATAGAGTGATATTTACCTACAATCTTACCGGAAAGCGCCTAAGCAAGCACATTGATGCTAAAGGCAAGAAATCGAAAATCCTTCGCTTTTTCTACATAGACGACACTGAAATTGGATGTGTGAATGAAAAAGGAATGATCATCGAGCTAAAGATTCCCAGTGATCCCAACAATCCCGAATCTTCTGCTATTGCAATCGAAGTGAAAAATGAAATCTATGTTCCCATCTATGACCTACAGGAAAACATTGTTTGTCTGCTTGATCCTATAAAACACAAAGTTGTCGAAAGTTACTGTTACTCCGTTTACGGAGAAGAGGAAATCACAAATGAAAGTGGAAAAATCCTTTCCCAATCTTCAATCGGCAATCCATGGAGATATCGAGGTAAAAGGGTAGACGAAGAAGTGGGACTTATCTATTTCGGCTACCGTTACTACGATTCAGAAATCGGCAGGTGGATCAGTCCCGACCCAATAGGAACTATCGATGGGCCTAACCTTTATACATTTGCGCATAACAATCCCATGAAATATATCGACTCCTTTGGATTGTACTCCAAATTGGACGAAAATTGTGGTTGTACATTACACAGTCATCCGGGGTGGTTCAATGCACCTATAAATTGTGTCTGCATATGCGGAAGAGATGAGTCTTCTGAAGAATCTGCTTCAAGAGATTGTACCAAAAAAGGAGGCAACATCAAAAGTGCATTAGGAGGGATTAGCCATGGCGTTGTGGACTTTGTGATAGGATCTCTCCATGATTTGCAAACAGCTTCTGTCTACATAGGTTCTAGCGAGCAAGAGATGAGTCTTCAAGAAAGAATGCAAATCATTGAAACAGTAGAACTGTCTCAGATGCAACAATCATCTTGCGTAAAAAGCCATGTCCTTAACTTGTTCTCCATCGATGAATCAGATGCTGTTTATCAATCTTTTCGTTCAAAAACCACCATGGGCCTGGAAATAGCTTCCTTAGTTGCTGGGGGGTATGGGGCTGTAAAAGGGGTAGTAGCGTTTACTAAATTAGCTAAAATGCCAGTGCAAATCACAAAAGTCGCTGCGCTAAGCACAAAACCGTTAAAGAGCAGAAACGGGTTCCTCGGCTGTAAGGGATTTGAATTAAAAAACGCCTCTTATCAACCCCTGAGAAATAAACCAACAAATATCCAAGGTCGTCCTTATTCAGGTCACGCGCTAGACCAAATGCAAAACAGGGGACTTACACCTTCGGTGATAAATGAAGTAATGCAGAGAGGCTCTTATTCTGTAGGAAAAAATCCAGGCACCATGGCTTATTACGACAGCGTTAATGACGTGACCGTTATTGTAAATACAGAAGGTAGAGTAATAACAACTTTTTATGGAGAGATTAACCAATGACAACTCAAGAAACCAGTATTCAAAAAGATATCAGTACCTTAGAACTGATAGATTTGAAAATCACCAGATATTTTGATAAAGCTTTATACATTAGTGATTTGATTTATGATCTTGAGGGTTGTCTGAATCAGCTTACAACCATCGACAAGCAGTGGAAAAAAGATTTTAGAACTATATGGCTAGATATTGAAGTTGCTTATTCCTTAGCTTTAGATCAAGGTTTAGAAAAATTTACAGATAAAGAAAATATCATAGCGGAAAATTCATTACATGCTTTGAAAAAAATGACTCAAGATAAAATAAACGATTTAAAACAGACTTAGGCATCGTATCCATCTTCTTTCCTTAAGACCGCTCCTTGCTTAGGCGGCGTGTATAAGGTCTTATTATACTTCCGAGCTAATCGGTAGCATTTCCCACTATCAGCTATCCCGTCGATCAGTACTTTTCCTCGTCGTTTCCCCGCTGCTTTCAACACATCTTCCAAGTACGTTGTGTCATGAACATATTCATCCGTAACCTCGGCTATGATCAATCGCCCACTCTTGGGATCTAGAGCTAAATGTAATTTCTTCCACCGCTTCTTTCCCCCATACTTTTTCGCTCTCCATTCTCCCTCCCCGTACACCTTTAAACCAGTGGTGTCGAGAGCAATGTCGGTGATATTTTTTTTCCCAAGCAACTCAGTCGGAAGTTGAAGAGTTTTCATTCTGCGGCAAATCTGAGTATAACATGGGGTGCAAACAACGGATCTAATCGCTTCAATGAACGACCGAAAAAAGCCTTCTGTCTCTCGTAGACTAAGCTTGAACTTGAAACGGAGAAAACTCATGGTCTTGATCAACTCGTCACCATAACGAAAAGGACGACCATTTTTCTTGATTTGAGCAGGCTTCCATTGCTCTAGCGCCACTGGATTGATCCACAAATTGATCTTGCCACGATTCACCAGCTGTTTGTTATACTGCTTCCAGTCACGTTTGTGGCCCATGGGTTTGCCTCTTTTTGCTTGGTCGCTAAAGAGTTTAAGCCCATGGTTTTGTGTTATCAAATGTTTTTTAGAATAGTGGGGTCGGGAGAATCCCTCGCTGCTCCAACCTCTCGAGCTAGGTAGGTTGCTCAACAGAGGTTATGCAACACACCCGCTCATGAACCTTTATGATAAGTTTTTACTTCGCAAAAGAGGGCTCATCGAAAGCGTTCACAACAGGCTTAAAAATGGTTGTCAGATTGAGCACCATAGGCACAGAAGCCGGTGGAATTTTTTGGTGAATTTGCTCAGCGGAATTTCTGCTTACGAAATTCAGCCTACAGGGCGCCAGTGCCCTATGCGGGCGAACATTTTTACACTTTTTCTTCAACAAGCTTTCTTAGAGTCAACGATAAAGGTTGCAGGGCCATCGTTGACAAGCTCGATTTCCATTTTGGCGCCAAAGATTCCCGTTTCTACGTGAGGAATTTCCTTTTTCAACTCGAGGATAAATTTTTCGTAAAACTCTTCGGCTACCTGGGGAGGAGCGGCGTCAGTAAAAGAGGGGCGCCTACCGCCTAGGCAGTCGGCATAAAGGGTAAATTGAGAGATAACAAGAGCAGATCCTTGAATCTCAAAAAGAGAAAGGTTCATCTTATCCTCCTTATCGGAAAAGATGCGCAGTGTGGCTACTTTATGAGCAAGAAAAGAGGCATCTTCAATAGAATCACCTAGACGAACACCTAAAAAAAGCAAAACTCCTTTTTGGATTTTTCCGACGCACTTTTCTTCAACTACAACACTTGCTCTTTTGACTCTTTGTACCAGAAGTCTCATAGGTCATGAGATTTTTTTCTTTTGAAGCGATACTCCAATGCTTTTCCAGTGCCCAGACATACAGCTAAAAGAGGATTGGGAGCGACAAATACGGGAAGGCCTGTGTCTTTAATAAGTGCTTTATCGAGTCCTTTGATCAAAGCGCCGCCACCAGCGAGCACCATGCCTCTTTCCACAAGGTCAGCTGCCAACTCGGGAGGGCATTTTTCCAAAGTAAGCTTGACGTTTTCCACAATTTGCTGGATGGGTTCTGCCAAACATTCGCGAATCTCTACGGAGTTGATTCTCTTGGTAAGAGGAAGTCCCGCTACCTGATCGCGACCGCGCACTTCCATTTCAAGTTCATTATTATTTCCCATGGGATAGGCAGATCCGATGGTCATCTTGATATCTTCGGCAGTTCTGGGGCCTACCATCAGGTTGTAGGTTCTGCGCATGTAGTTGATAATGCACTCGTCAAACTCATCCCCCGCAATGCGCAGCGACCTTGATTCCACAATGCCCCCAAGAGAGATAATGGCAATCTCTGTGGTACCACCGCCAATGTCAATGATCATACTAGCGGCAGGCTCATGAACAGGTAGATCGACTCCAATGGCTGCTGCCATCGGCTCTTCAATGAGTACTACCTCTTGAGCACCGGCATGCAAAGCAGAATCTTCCACAGCTCTTTTTTCCACTCCGGTAATTCCAGACGGCACAGCAATGAGAATTCTTGGACGGAAAAGTGCTCGTGCAGGAGTCACTCGTTTGATCAGAGCCTTCAACATTCCTTCGGCAATTTCAAAATCGGCAATCACCCCATCTTTCATGGGGCGCACCGCATGAATCTTGCGCGGAGTTTTTCCCAACATCGCCTTGGCCTTGTGCCCGACTGCCAAAACTTCATTGGTCAAAGCATCGACGGCAACAACGGACGGTTCTGCTAAAACAATCCCCTTGCCACGAACATAAATCAAAGTGTTAGCCGTTCCCAAATCGATCCCAATATCCGAAGAAAAAAGTCCGGTGAGTTGGCCCGCTTTGTTCGTGAAAAATTTTCGCGCTCTCTTTGCCATTTCCTTCATATCAAAAGATTCAAGTAGTGCCATGTGCTTCCTTCACTCAAGTCTGCAGAAGTTCTAATACATCTTCCCAAGTCAACTTGGAAACCACCTCATCATCGCAACTCACCACTTTCTTGACGAGCCCTTTTTTTCGCTTTTGCATTTCGAGGATTTTTTCTTCGATTGTAGCAGAGGTAATTAATTTGTAAGCTGAGACCGATCTCTTTTGCCCGATACGGTGCACGCGGTCCGTTGCCTGATTTTCCACAGCAGGATTCCACCACATGTCGTAATGGATGACTGTATCAGCACCGACAATGTTAAGACCGGTGCCTCCTGCTTTGAGCGAAACCAGAAAGAGCGGGATGTCTGCTCGTTCATTAAAATCTTTAACGATCTGCAAACGGTTCTTCGAAGTGCCATCGAGATAACAGAAAGAGATGCCCTTTTGCTCGAAGTCCTCGCGCAAAATTTGGAGCATACGCGTGTATTGGCTAAAGATCACGGTCTTGTGTCCGCCATCGACCAATGTTTGGAGCAGCTCGAGCAGCATCTCATATTTCGAAGAGTCTCCCCTTTCGGGCTTCTCCTTGGCAAAAATTGCAGGATGGCAGCAGATCTGTTTGAGGCGGGTAAGAGTGGCCAAAACATGGATCTGTACTTTTTCAAAACCATCTCTCTTTACCAGCTTGACCAGTTCGTCTCTAGCAGATTGGGCATAGGAACGGTAAAGCTCTTGCTGCAGGGGAGAAAGCTGGCAATAGTAGGTGATCTCCGATACGGGAGGAAGATCGTCGAGCACATCGCTCTTCATGCGGCGTAAAATGAAGGGAGAGACTTTTTTCTTGAGATACTCCATGGATTTTTGATGTGCTTCTGGAGAGACGCGAATAAACTTTTCCACAAATCGATCGAACGAACTTAAAAAACCCGGCATCAAGAAATCAAACAGACTCCATAGCTCTTCTAGTGAATTTTCAATGGGCGTTCCCGTTAAAATCAAGCGGTGGGAAGCTTTGAGCATTTTGACCGACTTGGCATTGCGCGTTCCTCGATTCTTGATATGCTGCGCTTCGTCGAGTATAGCGTAGCCAAATAAAGTTTCTTTATACATTTCGATATCTTTCTGGAGCAGTGTATAAGAGGTGATCACAACATCGTATTGCAACACATTTTCAATCAGCTTTTTTCTCTGTTGGGGGATTCCATCCACAACAAGCGTTGTCAAACGAGGATTAAACTTATGAATCTCTTCCTGCCAATTAAAGAGCAGAGTGGTGGGACAGATCACAAGACAGGGATTTTTTTTCTCTTTTTTTCGATATTGGGTCATGGCTACAATGGCCTGCAGTGTTTTGCCAAGACCCATGTCATCGGCCAGTATGCCATTTAAATACATGTGACGCAGTTTTTCCAGCCAGTGCACTCCATCCACTTGATAATGGCGCAGTTCTGCGTGCACCTCTTTGGGAATAGGCCCCGATTCCCATACAGTTTCTCCTAACATCTGCTTGCGGATTTCTTTGAGTTTCTCGCTCATGCAAAAGCGAATGGGGGCGTCGCAAAAAGCCTTTTCATCAACGTTGACAAGCGTCCAGAGCGGTTTTTCTTCCATGTGGTTGTCCAGACTTTTGATGTCGATTTCATCAAAGATCTGCACAACCCTGCTCAAACGCTGCAAATCGAGCACCAGAATTTTCGAAAAGGGCAGATTCTTTTCTCCCTTTTTTTCTTTCGAGGCAAGCTCAATAAACGTACGCTTAGAGGACATACACTCCCAGAGAAGATCGAGCTTAACATTCTTCAAAGCCCCATCCACTTTGAGTTCCAAAGAATAATACCCTATCTTATCCTCATAATCTAAAGAGAGCTCAAACGTGGTCGCATCATAAATGAACTGATCCAAGAGGTTCTGGGGACATTCAAATTTCACCCGTTTTTGGTTCCTAGGCACCACCTCGGTCATGAACTCCACAATATTTTTTTCCGATTTGGCAAGGTAGGTACCCGTTTCAGAGTTGTAAACAAAGTCTTGGAAAAGATCTTCGATGATTTTTTGCTCTTCGACCAGATTGCGGGCCAATATCCCCTCTTTCGTGACAAAGGAACATATGCTCTCGGTTGTCAGATGGGCAGAAGACGCCAAAATTTCAATGTTGTCATACGTAAATCTCAGAGTGGCTTCCAGCTCCCCGTCTAAATAGGTCAAGGAGCATTTGGCTTGTAGTTCTTTGACAAAGGGAAGAGTCACAAACTCTTCGAGGCTCTCCGTTTTTGCCACTTCAGCAAACCGTTTGAGCTCGGGAAGAGAGTTTTCCACAAAGGTTCCAAATAGGGGCTCTGGAATGGTCAGCTCTCGTGCCTGTGAAAGCTGCGCTAAATGGATCCTTTTGATATGTTCTGGGAAACGATAGTAGACCCCTTCGTAAATCACTCCTGGTTGCGGACATTCGAGAAGAAGCGCATTTTCTAAAGTCACAACATTTTGATCGATAATCACTTGGGGGTTTAAAAGGATTTTTGAGTTGGGCGGTTGGATGTATTCTAGATCGAAGCGAAAGTTTGCAGGGGTAAAAGAAAAGTGCAAGGGTGTTTCCAGGCTTCCCACAAAGAGAGAAGGAAGGGCTGGCAAATCGTCGGAAGAAGAGAAGTTGCGGCTTGCGCTTTTGGCGATTGCGATTTTTTGGGTTTCTGCAAGCAAAATCCCAAAACTTTCCCAATCGATTTCGGCAATACGCTGTGCGCGATCGTTTTTTTCTTCTTTATAAGAAACATGGTCCATGACCAGAGAGGCAATTTTTGCTCCTGTTTCATCAAAAGAACCAAGAGAAAAAAAGTAGTGTTTACCACCGATCATCAACGATTCTTCGTAACGCAAAGCATGGAGAAACTGCTTTAAAAAATGGATATGTAAAGGTTTGGACCTGGAGGGCAGGCGCAGTGCCAGCTGAAACTCAACCGGTTTTTTTTCTTTCAAAGTTTTCGGGTTGAAGAGAAAGGAAAGCTCTGCTTTTTCTTGAATATTTTCCTCTGCGGGGCGGAAGAAAGCAGAAGAGGAGAGAAAAGCAGAAGAGGTCACATATTCTTCGAGCAGCTGTCGTTGATAGGCTTTGTCTTCTTTGGCTACCCTTTTGGTTTCTGCTTCTTTGATAGTCTCTAAAAGCTCTTCTTTTTGCTTTTGATTGAAATTTTCATCTTTTTCGAGCTCTGCCGATTTGGAATATTCCAACAAAATATTTTCGAGCTCAGATTCCAAATAAAAAATCATGGCAGCCAGATGCTGGCAATCGTAACGATAAGAGCAGTCGCAATTGGAGTGAATCATTTGCGATTCAAAGCGATCCACTTCGATTTCGCACTCATAGGTGTTATCAAAATTTCCAAGCACTTTGCCACTACAGCGAATGAGGTCATTGTCCAGCCGCAGAATTTTGGCCCCCACCACCTTTTTTTTATCGTGTAAATCTTTCCCTTCTTTTACAATATTTGATGCGAAATCTTGCTTGAGCTTGCGAAAGTTTAACATATCCCTCATCCATTTTGTAAACAGCTCTTCTCACAGCCTTTTTACATTTTTTCTCAAACTCATGCAATAAAATTTTTTAGAAAGAATGCGACACCTGCGCACATTGAAGTCCTCCTGCTTTAGCTGGAACAGAAAACCGTGCCATTAATTTTTCCTAAAAGTTTTATAATTTAAAAGATTTTTCTTGCGCTCTTTTCGGATTGCCCAAAAGTTGAGAAAAGCTTATGATAACTTCATTTTTACGCAAAAGCGCGGGTGTAGCTCAGTGGTAGAGCATCACGTTGCCAACGTGAGTGTCGTGAGTTCAAACCTCATCACCCGCTTTTTTATTTGATTAAAAAAGGAAAAGCGTGTGGATTCTTCACAACAAAGTCAGAAAGATGAAGTAAGCGTAAGCATTCAGAAAAAAGAGCAATGCCGCGTCGAGCTCGAAGTGAAAGCATCAAAAGAGTGCGTCCAGAAAGCAAGAAAACAGGCAATAAAAACGCTTGCCAAAGAAATCAACATTCCTGGTTTTCGCAAAGGAAAAGCTCCCGAAGAACTGATCGTGAAAAAACACCTAAACGAACTTACCGAAGAGTGGAAAAAAGCCATCGCCGATCTGAGCTTTACTCTAGCCCGCCGGGCTGTTCCCATTCCTCCTGTACATTCACAAACATCTATCCGCTACAACTTCAAAAACCCTTCCTTTGAGGAAGGGGCAGAACTTGTTTTTTTCTATGAAACAGAGCCAGAAATCCCCTCCATCGATCTTTCTGCATTTCAATTAAAGCCCATTGCTCGGGCCGAAGTGGGATCCAAACAGATAGAAGAAGCCATTCGTCAAACCCGTTTTTTTTACGCACAGTGGAAAGAGATAGAAAATCGACCAGTACAAGAAGGCGACTATGTGATCTTGGACCTCGACTCCATGGAGGGAGAAGAACCGCAAAATGTTTTCTCCAAGACCCGCTTTGAAGTATCCGACAAGGGAATGGCACAATGGATGAAGCGCCTTTTAGTGGGTGCAAAGCTCCACGATGTCATTGCAGGCATCAGCTCTCCCGACGAGAATCTTCCGGAAGAGGAAAAAAAGGCTTTTGAACCCAAAAAGGTACGTGTAACGATTCAAAAAATTGAAGAGGCCTCTCTTCCTCCTCTAGACGAAGAGTTTGCAAAAAAAATGGGTCTCAAGAGCGTCGAAGAGCTAGAAAACTGGATGAAAAACCACCTCAATCAACAGGCAGATGAAAAAGTCGCCGAGGAAAAGCACCACCAAGCGGCTCATTTTCTTTTAACGCACGCCTCTTTCGATCTTCCCTCTTCTTTGATACAAACAGAAAAGAGCTACCGACTCCGCTCCTCGTTGCAAAATCCCCGCTTTAAAGAGCGTTGGGACAAGATGAGCAAAGAAGAAAGAGAAAAAGTGGAAGAAAGCATTGCCCAAGAGGCCATTGATGCAATCAAACTATTCTATGCTTCGCGAAAAATCGTAGAAGATGCAAAAATTGCAATCTCTGACGAAGAAGTAACACAAGAAGCCTCGCTTCTCTACTCGGAAAAGCATGGAAAAGCTGCGCGCCCGCAAGAGATCGAAAAGGATCTCTACGCGATTGCCTATTCAAAGCTCGTACTGGCAAAAGCAGAAGAGGCCCTGCTCAAAAACACTACTCCTTCCACAGAACAAAAAGCTTGAAATGGACCCTTCAAGAGTCTATAAAAAGAAAAAAACAGGTGATGCATGTCTTTAACTCCATATGTAATTGAAGATACGGGACGCGGCGAGCGTTCCATGGATATTTTTTCTAGACTTTTAAAAGACCGGATCATTTTTATTGGGACGGAAATCTATGACCAGGTGGCCAACGTGGTCATTGCTCAGCTTCTTTTTTTGAAGATGGAAGATCCCAAAAAAGAGATCAACCTCTATATCAACTCCCCAGGGGGCCAAATCACCTCGGGACTTGCCATTCTCGACACCATGCTCTATTTGGGCTGTGACATCAATACCTATTGCATAGGTCAGGCCGTTTCCATGGCCGCCATTCTTCTTGCCTGCGGAACGAAAGGAAAGCGTTTTGCTCTTCCCCATTCACGCATCATGCTCCACCAGCCTATTGGTGGCGTGGGCGGAACATCGGAAGACATTGCTCTGCAAGCAAAAGAAATATTAGAGCTCAAAAAAATTACTGCCAAAGTATTGGCTGACAGCACAGGACAAAAGCTTGCCAAGATTTTAGACGATTCTGAAAGGGATTATTACATGAGTGCTTCAGAAGCCCTTTCCTACGGGCTGATCGATCAAATTGCCAAACCGCCGAGCGGGGCATGACACACCAAAAACCTCCCTCTCCCCAATGCTCCTTCTGCGGAAGAACGGAAGAAAGTGTAGAAAAGTTGATCGCGGGCCCCAATGCTCTGATCTGTGATAAATGCATCCATCTATGCGTAGACATTCTACACAAAAAACCTACAGCGCCGCAGATCAAGGTGTTGAAACCAAAAGAGATCAAGCTCCACCTGGACGAATATGTCATCGGGCAGGAAAATGCCAAGAAAACGATTGCCGTTGCGGTATACAACCATTATAAGCGCGTTCTATCTCTCGCCAAAGAACCTTCGGGTGTAGAGTATAGTAAATCCAACGTTCTGCTCATTGGGCCTACCGGATCTGGAAAAACACTACTTGCAAGAACGCTTGCCACCATACTCGATGTTCCTTTTGCGATGAGCGATGCAACAACCCTCACCGAAGCAGGTTACGTAGGAGAGGATGTGGAAAACATTATTTTACGTCTTCTGCAAGCTGCCGATTATGACGTAGCCCGAACGGAACACGGCATCATCTACGTAGATGAGATTGATAAAATTCGCAAAACCACCTCGAACGTTTCCATTACCCGCGATGTTTCTGGAGAAGGAGTGCAGCAGGCTCTGCTCAAGATCGTCGAAGGAACAGTCGCCAACATTCCTCCCAAGGGAGGTCGTAAACATCCGCACCAAGAATATATTCGCGTCAACACAGAAAACATTCTTTTCATTGTCGGCGGTGCCTTTGTCCATCTAGACAAGCTCATCGCCAAGCGGCTTGGAAAAAGCACGATTGGGTTCAAAGAAGGGCAAAAGAAGCACGATCGCATCGACGATACCAACTACCTACTCTCCAAGGTCGAGCCAGAGGATCTAGTGCAATTTGGCATGATTCCCGAATTTGTAGGGCGGTTCAATAGCATTGCCAACTGTAATGAACTGACCAAAGAAGATCTCATCGCGATTTTGACCGAACCAAAAAATGCCATCATCAAGCAGTACATGGCCCTGTTTCAAGAAGAAGGGGTCTTGCTCTCCTTTACCGAAGATGCTTTAGAAGCAATTGCCGAAAAGGCAAAAGAGACAGGAACGGGTGCTAGAGCTCTTCGCATGATTGTAGAAAATCTCTTGCGCGACCTTATGTTTGACGTTCCCTCCGATCCTTCAGTAAAAGAGATTCTCATTGAAAAATCCTCAGTGCTGAAAGAGCGTCCTCCCGTTGTCATTCGCAAATAATGCATAAGAAAGAATTGTTTTTGGAACGATTTCTTCGATTTAAGAAATCGATGCAAATGCAAGTTTTATGGTGTTTTGCCGAAAATAGGATCTATCGTTCCATCATCAGAGAACCCATCTATAAGCGATCGTGGAAGAGCGGGATCAAACTCTGGCAGCGGCGCAGCGGGTGAACTTGCAGCAAGTGGTTGCTCAACTAACGAAGCCACATCTGGAAATTCTGCCGGTAGCGGAGCTGGGGCAACGACAGGACCACTACTTGTGCCAGCAGCATCTTCTTCCTCCATGCCATCTATACTGCTTGTTGTGCCTTCTGCATCTGGAGCTTCTGTTGCAACGATTTTAAAGCCACCTTGCTTGGAAATAGGAGTGCAAAACTCTGTAAAGCATCTTTCAATTGAGGCTGCATCTTTCGGATCTAGGGCAAAAAAGGAGGCAAATCTTTCTCTCATCCTATGCGCATTTTCCTCTATCGACCCTTTCCCAGGAAGTGGTGCAGGATGTGGAATTTTTGCTTGCATAGAAAGAAGAACACATCTTTCAAGAGAACATTCAGGTTCTCGCATTTTTAACTCTTCGCATATCTGAGCGTGAAGATTTTGATCCGATATTCCCAAAAGAGTGATGTTTCTAAAATAGAGCTCCAACGCATGGTGCTCTTGTGCATTTCTTCCATATTTTACAGGATCATATCCTAAATGCCGAGCAAGAGCTTTTACTTGATGGCCTACATGCTCTTTCGCAGCTTCGATTCTTTCATCCATTGATTTTTCGATAGGATCATGGAAAGGGTGTTCCAACGCCCATCCTACTGCAAATTCATCAACTGCGCCTAAATGGTGCTGATACTTTTGAAGGGCAGCTATTTGTTTTTGTGCTCTTTCGAGTGCACGTCCTTTTAAAGGAGGTTTGCTGGTAGCATGTTCGAGAGCTTTTTCTACACGTTTTCCTACTTTTGCTTTTAGAGATTCTAATAAACGATGAAGATCGTCCAACTCTCTTTTTTGTCTTGCGATTCTAGAAACAATTGTTACAGGTTTTCTTGCAATCCATTGCCAAAAAGTTTTCTTTGGAAGAATGCTCTCTCCGTATCCTTGCTTTGTCTTGTCAGGTTTATAGTGAGTTATTTGAGAATCAGAAAAATAATTAAGACCAGATCCCATCGAAGCGCCAACCATTCCCATTGTATGAGCTGTGCTGGTCATGTCTGTGCCAACAGCACCCAATTGCTTCAATGTTGCCTCTATCGTTCGGAGCGATATTGCTGCTTTTTGCGTCTCTTCATCCTCTCTTGTCTTAAAAACAAAGCTAATTGTTGAAGAAGGGTCTGATTTCTTCTCCATTGTGACAAGGCCTGTTTGGAAGAAAATCTCAACAGCCACTTCATGATCAGAAAGACCCTCCATCCACTCTGGCCTCTCTTCTCTTGCCTGACGGATGAGCTCCGTTCTGACAACCGCCCAATTTTCGTCTAGTTTTTCCTGCTCTTTACTTATCCCCATCTTGCTAATAACGCCACCTGATCTCTGTAAACAAACGAATTTCACCTCTGTTGCTTGGATAGTTGCCACAGAAGAGCTTGCAACAGTCGGCGTCAAAGAAAGCTCGAGGAGTGCGGGCGTTGCTGCAGATTTAGTCTTTTGTGCTGCAGATGCCGAGGTCCCAGCTCCTGGGTCAAAACCCGAAACTGGCGATGGAGGGCTGGAGCTACTAGGTGTGCTAACTGGTGTTGTATCAGATGTCGACATAATTCTTCTCCAAATGAAGCTTTTACTGTTTTTATTCTTTAATTATAACACAACTTTATCAAAAAGTAAATAAATATTTAAAAACTTGACTGCTTAAAAACAACAAGTTATAAAATTGGTTTCGTTAATTAAAATAATGTGTTTATAATAAAAAAAAGGGTGAACACATGTCTTCTTTGCAAGAAAAGTTACAATCCATTCAAAGCCAAGGCGTTGAAAAAATTGTAGCCATGCTTCGCATGGTTTCCATTGGAAATGAAGAGCTTAAGCAAAAACTTCAGGGCTCCAAAGAGGAAAAAAATGAAGCTCGTGGAGAACTTTTACTCTTCGCCTCTATTCTCTCTAGTGAAATCAAAAAGGTAGCCCAAGAAACAGGAAAAAGCGGGCAAGAAATTTTAGAGCAAGTGATTAAAGAAGCGGGACTTACAGAAGAAGAGATCGAAAAAGTCAACGCCTTTAACCAACTCGTCATCCAATGCCAAGAGACCACAATACAAAAGCCAGCAACTGAAAAGAAAAAGATTAAAAAATTTAAAGTATAGTTGAGAACAAAATAAAAATTATACTATATTATAACTAACAAGAAACAATTATAAAATCAGGGTAATTTCATGAAGACAAAAATATTGGAAAAGTTTGATGAGATTTTTTCTGACATGGAAAAACTCAATGCAGAAAAATTAGAAAAACTGGTTCATGAATCTCTGAAATTTTTCGACGACCTCAAAGCTGCTTTGGAATCTTCGAACGAAGAAGAAAAAAAAGAGGCCATGAGCATTGCGCAAGAATTGCAAAAGAGGCTCGAAGAACAGGCAGAAAAAGCATATAGAGCATCGGGCATGACTAAAGAAGAGATTTCTGCCTTTACAGAGAACGCCAACAACTTTACCAAAGAAGAGTGGGAATCGTTCAAAAAGGCAAAAGAAGAGCTTTTTGATTTTCAAAAAGAGGTGCTCAAAGAAAAGACAGAGGGCGCAGAAAAAGAAAAAGCTTTTGCGAAAAAAGCCACACCCAAAGGCACAAGAAAGATTTCGATCAAAGGATGATAAAACAAAAACATGTCTGCCCTGGAAAGTTTTTTCTTACCAAAACAAATGGAAAAGGATCTCCAATTATTGGGGAATGTTTCTTACTTGTATCTTATGTACAAAAAGGGAATTGTTCATAAAGATCTTCAGATAGAAATCCATTCCCTCTACCATACGCAGCTGTGCGACTCTTCCCTTCTAGAGCTTTTCACTCCCCTCATGACCTACCTGCATCACCCCGATGATTTTATTACCGCATTTGAAAACCCCTCTCTACAAGGCATCGGCATGAGCGCTCTGATCTGGCGATGGCTCCACAGCGTCTCTTCTTCTCTCTACCACCTTCTTGCAGACAGAGAAGAAACAGAAGAGCTGATTTTTTCGCTTCTCACTCTCTTTCTTTCTCTTTCTGCAGCTAAAAATTTTTCCTTTTTGGAAAACGATCTTTGGAAATGGAGCTCTCCGAGCAGAAGAGAGCTATGCACGCTTTTTCCCAATTCCATTTGCAACTACTTTTATTGGAAAAATTTTCACAACAATGCTCTACAGTGGGAAGCCTGCAAAGAGATGCTCGAAGAGTTTGTAAACATTTTCCCAGACACCCTCCAACAGATCCCTCTCGGCATCTCAATGCAAGAGAACATGAAAAAGAATTTTGAGATCATGAAGGTTACAGAAAATCATTGGCCAAGCGGCCCTCATGGCTGGCCCTCTGCCATGAAAAGCTCTATCCATGGCGGGAAATGGCTGCAAGAGATGAAGGAGCATCTACTCGCTTTTTTTTCTTCGGACGATGGCTTTACAACTTTATGTAGAGAGATAGAAGAATCTTCTCTTCTCATCAACTATGTAAAAGAACTTTTTTCTCTTTTTACCTCTCCTTTAGATGGTAAAAATCTACAAAAAATCTTCCAAACACTCGACCACCTTCCCTCTATTTGCGAGAAAAAAAATGAAGAGGCAAGCCGCCTTTTTTCCTCACTGCTTGCATGGAAAAACAAATTTTTGCATGCAACTTCTTTTGGCGTCGAATATTTTGATCCCCAAAAAAGAGTCACATTTTTTGGAAAAGTCCCAGAACCCCTTGAATTTTCTCTCTTCCATCCCGAGCAAGTAGAGGTAACGCTCTTCTCAGAAAAGGGAAATCATTATTCTACCACCCTCTTTTTCCTTTTTACAAAAAACATCCTATTCAAAGGACTCCCCAATCCTATACAAGAGCTCGAAGAGGCTTTTTTAAAGATCTCTTAGAAATGAATTATTTTCATTCACGAAATTTATATAATTAATATTTTATTATTGAAAAAAACAGATTTATTAAATTACAATAAATGAAATAAAAAACTATATCGAGGAAATAAAGCATGGCAGGTTTCGCAAGTGCTCATTTACCATCAGAAATTTTTCTTCTCCCACTGGGAATGGGAGCATCGTTGCTAACTGAAGCAAATATTGTCGAGTCAAAGTCTGATAAAAATCCCTGGATATCTGCTTTAGCAAAAGTAGTGCAAATCGCTCCTTATGCCCTGTTGTTCGCATTCGGATGTTCTTTTGTTGGCGGAATTACTTTTTTCTGCATTCCGATAACCCTGCAATATTTAAAAGCTATGGCACATAGCGATGGATGTTTTCCTTGCGAAAAAACGCTACAATTCTTGGATATTTCTTTCATGACAATTGCCAAGGTCACCACCATCGCTCTCATCGGGTTTGGTATAGCAGCATCTTTCACAGTAAACTCCTCTCTCCTTTGCCCGATCATTTTAGTTTCATATATATGCTTTTTCATTTCGAATATTTCAGCCACTGTTAAAGAACTCCTGCCGGAAAGCTGCAAAGATCGATGTAAGCTCTTTCTCGAGGAAAAATTTTCTAAAAAGCTTTTAAACTGCGCGGCTATCATAGAAAAAATTGTAAATTATGCTCCTCTCACCACCATGTTTTTGACACTTGCAGTTTATGGCTTGCCCCTCATCTCAGAAAGCAAAGCGCTTCCAGAATTTCTCTCCTTTCTTGTCTGCCCTCTTGTAGGATTATGTTTGCATCTTCTTGCAACCCTTCGAGAATGCATAGGTAGCAAGAAAAACCAGTCAATGGGACACCACACTACTACTTCGCTCCTCTTGCAGTGAATCAAAACGATTCGAACAAAAACAATGACATATGATCCTTGACAAACAGATGACCATTTTTCTTTTTCCTCTTCGGTTTTGAGAAAAAAAATTTTCCAGTAATGAAAGCTTCGATTTGTGTAAAATAAGGCAGATTTCACAAAAAGCTATTTGTGCAGACTTTTATTCAATGCATCAAGCTCTTTTTCCAAAAGCATGTGCTTGTTTTTCCCAAACAGAAAAACCCACCTACTCTTGCGATCTTCTGCTACAAAACCGAAGGCTTTCCTCCTTGGGATCCAAGAACGATTCAAACGGGTATTGCCGGAGCTGAAGAATCGGTCATCTACATAGCTAAAGAGCTTTCCCGCCTCGGCTACCAAGTGACCATCTTTGCCAATCCTCCGCAAAATTCTCCCTACTCTGCACCAACTGCAAATCCGAGATATTTGAGCTCTCATCATGAAGACAGCACCTACTTTGATATTGCTATCTCTTGGCGCATGGTAAAAATGGGACCTAAACTAAAGAAGCGTGCCAAAAAAGTTTATCTTTGGCCCCACGATATTTGCTCGGAAGTTTGGCACAAATCCCAAATCAAGAGTTTCGATGATGTTCTGTGGCTTTCTCAGTTTGAAAAAGAGCAATATTCCCTCATCAACCCTCTTTTTTCTTCCTTTCCTCATGTTTTTTTTCATGGAATTGAGCCCGCGCAATGCAAAGGAGTCAAAGAAAGGCAAAATCCCCATTCTTGCATCTATGGCTCCAATTATACCCGTGGATTGGAGATCCTTCTTGATATATGGCCCCTTGTGCATAAAGAATACCCAAAAGCTACTCTCGATATTTATTATGGATGGCAAAAGTGGGGACGCCCCGCTTTTGAAAAAGAGCAAAAAATGAGAGAGCAAATCGAGAAGATGCGCTCCTATGGTGTATTAGAGCATGGCTGCGTTGGGCATGAAGAGCTCAATGCTGCCTATGAAAAAGCCTCTTTGTGGACCTATCCCTGCACCTATCCTGAAACTTTTTGCGTTTCCGCTCTTCGAGCGCAAGTGAGCGGAGCCATTCCCGTGATTATCGATGGCTCTGCTCTTCGAGAAACCGTTCTTTATGGGTATCGCTGTGGCACAAAAGAAGAATATCTCCCTCTTCTTCTCCTGGCAATGAAAGAGTCTGCCAAAATCTCTCTGGAAACAAGAAAAAAAATGAGCGAGCAAATCCTCGCTCATTACTCCTGGAAACGGGTGGCAGAAAGATGGCATGAGTTGTTTCAAAAAGCTTAAAGCTTCTATCTCTTAGGAACTGTCCAAGAATAAAATGATTCTTTTTCAGAACGCCTCATTAAGGAATTGTACAATGCTCATCGAGAGCTAGTTAGGATTTCTATTTTCAGTTTATTTCTCTTCCTCTTTATACACAAAGAACTTGGAAAATCGGGTTTTGAAGCTACGCGAAAATCCTCGCGGTTGGAAGATCGTAAGCTACCCAATATTAATGAAATATGGGGTAGCTTACGATCTTCCATCCCCGAGTTTTTGGCGTGCTCCAAAAACCGATTTTCCAAGTTCTTTGTGTATAACTAACTTATCATTAGAACATAACTAAAAATATAAAGATTTTATTGACAATGAATCTGTTTTATATTACAATAGAGTTAAGAAATAATAGATTTATATAAAAAGAGAGAGAAAAGATGACAATACTTCAAAAAACTAGCTTCGAGACAAAAATAACATTCTTAGAGCCTTCTGCTCAAGATGTTATACAAGCTGCTGATCTTCCCTCTACAGAATCCATAGCCGCAACAACTTGCGATCAACTCGCGTTGGCAATATCTCAGATTTCTACAAGTGTAACTACTTCTGTAGTAGATACAACAGGACAAGAGTTAGCAGTATCCACACTGACAAGCAGTGATTTACCTCCCCTTCCCCATCCTCAAGAAGATCCCAATTTTGACACCTCGATTCCCTATTACATAGATGCTCAAGGACACAAACACATCGACTACAAAGCTCTTCTCGAGCGTTTGAATAAGATCTTCAACTTTTTGCGTTGCAACATCATGAACCTTGCAGCTGCAAGAGAAGCTTTTCTATTTTTAAAAAATCTCGGCGGCGTTTGGGGGCAATTATCTGCAGATCAGCAAAAAGAGCTCAGTAAAATCCTCAACCAGCCCATCAAAGGAAAAGATGGTAAAAACATTGTCATCTTTGGACAATTTACCGTATCGAATCTGGGCGAACTGATTGCCTATACAATGTGTCTTTCTGAATTTTACTATAATCCCGGAACCTTCAAAAGCAGAATCGAAGCTGTGCAAAAAAGAATCATGGAACTCATGAGCGATTTGAATGGCCTTCCCCAAGATTTCATGAGCAGTTGCGATTTTCTTAAAAACTTTAAAGAAGCCCTCATTAAACTCCAAGCTCCCGATGAATATGGAGTTGCCTGGGGTACTCTCTATCAGTGGGGAATGAAGCACTGGAGTGCACAATTAGGAACTCTTGACGATCATGGAGAAGCCGTAGATTTTACCCGTTGGATCCTCGACGCAGAAGGTTATATGGGAAAATTTCTTCTCATGACCGACTTTGGAAACTATCGCAAACCAGGCAGCTGGGAAAAGAACTATTTTGCAACACTTCTTGCCCAAATGGGCGACTGTAAAAACCCATTCCTTCTCTTCCTCTATCTTCTTTCCATACTCGACCAGCAAAACGAAGGTCGTCAGGAAGAAATTGTAGGCGCTGGACAACCTGCAAAATACCTCGGCTACGTCAACGAAGCACTATCTAAAGCGTTGAGCATTTTGGCAAAAAAGGACTGGAATACAGATGGCAGCGATACCACAGCCTTCTTTCGAGCTCTGGAAGATGCAAAACGTTTGATCACTAACGATGCAGATATTCCAGATGCTTTAAAAGGACAGATTCTAAACAACCTGGACACCATTTTTACGCACGTAGACGATAGCGTAAAACCTCCCAAAACTTTGGAAGAGTTGTTCAAATCCAAAAAACCTGAAGATCTCATTCGCTTAACATTCTACTTCAACCAGTATGTTTTTGGCGGAAGTTCGAAAACCCCAACTTCTTTGGACCTTTTCACAAAATTTAGCAACACGCTGACGGAAAACGTCGACTCGTGCAAAGAGCAGTCCTCAACTCAGGGAACCTTGGTTACTAACATGGGAAATACCTTGAACCAGTTCTTTGCCATCATGAAAAGCCTACGTGATGACTACATCAAGCAGGGAGAGCAGGCCGTACGAAATGCTGTAGTAAAATAATAAAAAAATAAAAAAATTTAGGAGGCTTTATGCCAGAAAGAATTCTTGAGACAAAGCGCGCCCCAAATCCCCTCGCGATCCCCGATGCGACCGAAGAGACAGGCACATCTGTTGCCAGTTATCAATACCGCTTGGCAGATATTTTGTGTGAACTGACACTGTTCATGCAAAAAGTGACCATAGCAGCCGACCAGTTAGCCGCCGCCAATGCGCAGCAAAAGGCAGACTATAACCATTACGCCTATAGCGATGAATCGGCTCTTGGAAAAGCTTTAAAGGAGTTAAGAGAAGCAAAAGGCGATGATATTAGCAAAAAACAGGCTGCTTATCAGACAGAGTTGAACAAAGTCAATGCCAAGAACGACGAACTGGAGCAGAACGTACAGACCTCGCGTACTGAGGTGACAAGTTGCGCGACCTCCCAGTCGCAAATTGACCAGAACAACCAGGGTATCATGTCTCAGCTACAATTTGCTGGACAACTGATCGCAAAGCATTAAAAAAAAGGAAAAACTTTATGCCAACATCCTTAGGAAATGTAGCTCCAGCAAGACCCGCAGATGCTCTTGGCCTTGCGTTCCAAAAGCTCTCATCGATGAAAGAAGATCGAGAGATGAGCTCTATGGAGATGAGGGAGTTTCTTTTGTTCTTCCTAAATGCCCTGTCGCAGCTGGCCTCTACCATGGTCGAATGTTCTTCGAAAAGGGCTTTATGGGATGTGGATATCAACAAGCATGTGATCGATGCTTCGGACAAGCAACTGCAAGAAGTTATTGCCAAAACCAATGAATATCTTGTCAAGAAAAGAGAAAGTGCAAAATGGTCTGTTGTAGCTAAGATTTTTGGCGGACTCTTGACCGCACTTACTCTTGTTTTTTCCCTCGCTACTGGAAACGTAGGCCTTTTTGTGGGCATAGTGATGGTCACAACACTGCAAGAATCGGGCGCCCTTGAAAAATTAGGAAATGCTATTTCCGAAGCTTGCGGCGCTAACAAATTAGAGTCTTTCTTCATCAAAATCGCTCTTGTTGTTGCTATTTGTGCTATTACGGGAGGCATTGCCGGCATTGGACAAGGTACTAAAGCCGCCGGCGAAGAAGCAAGTGTGGAGATGGTCAATATGGCAGGAGAAGGTACTGCCGCTGCTGCTGCTGAAACCTCTTCTTCTATAGCAAAGATACTCCAACATCTTGTCAAGGCTCTAGCATCTCCAGAGGGCCGCATGATGTTCACGCAAAGCTTTAGCTCTTCTTTTATGAGCACCGGCGCTCTCAACGACCTGATTGTCTACTGTACAGAAGTCTACAATAAAGATGCTTCTGCAGAAGAAAAAAAGAAGCGTGAGGAAAGGCTCGAGTTGATCATTGGCCTTGTAGTAGAAGTAGCCCTTGCTGTTTGCTGCAGTGCCACCGCTTATCAGGGTCTCAAATCGAGCACACAAGTAGGTTATACAGGAAAACTAGGTCAATTCTTGAAAAAAGCGCAAGACTATTTGCAGTATGGCAATGGCCTCACCATTGGCGATACCCTTGCAACTCTTGGCAACGCCGTTGCCAATACAGGAAAGGGAGTCGTAAAAATCCAACAAGGAAAGAGCTATGAAAAACTCACCGACGCACAAGCTAGCCAAGAATTTCTACTGCAAATTATGCGTGTAATCTCTCAGATGGTACACCAAAATCAGGCAAGGTGGAAAGGAGTCAGCGAAGAGGTAGGATCATTGCAACAAACGCAAATCAAGCCCAATCAAGATCCGGATAAAAGGTTTGCAGATTTACTGGCTGCTATAGCTGGATAAAAAAGTTTAATAAAAAACATAAAAAAAGGAAAAAAATATGACAACATCCAACTACATACCCGGCATAGGTGCCTGGGCAAGCAAATACATGCACTTAATCATGAGTGCTGATTGCCAAGTAGCAATTGCCAACTGGGAAGCTTCTTCGAAAATGACGGAAATGGTCTGTGGAGAAAAAGGAATTCTTCTCAAAGAAGCAGGGTCCATTCGACAATCAGGTCACGATGAAGCAACCAATCTGATCCTTGATGGATGTGGAAGCATAGCAAGCGCTGGTCTCTCTTTAGGATTTCAAGTAGCTGGAGCGGTAAAAAACAACTGGTCTAACAAAGACGTCATTAGCGATTGCTCTCAGAAAAAAGGAACTTTGCAAGCAAACAGAGAAGCAGTTGAACTTGTTCGTCTTCAATCGGGCAGCGATGCAGGAACATCTGCTGGAAGCGGAGCTCACCAACTCTCTTCGGAAAATTTCGAGCACTTCCAAAACAAGTCCTACAATGAGCGCCCTATTTCCGATGAGGATATGGGAATGATCAGACAGATGTCCCAAAACCAGCAAGAGATAGTCATCAAACGCATTGACGATCAGATTGCTGATGTTGACAAGGTCTTAAACACGGTAAGCAACAAACAACAGATAAACGCCAGCACCTTCTCTACCCTTGGCAGATCTCTTGGAGATGCTACAACCGGTGTGTTTAAACTTGTCGAAGCTGGATATGTAGAAGATAAGGCTAAAGAAGATGCAAAAAGACAAATTTTTGCAACTATCAACGGCATTATCACGAACCAGGTCATTGCCAACATGAGCCAGGTTGCCAAAGCGAACGAAGAAGCAATGAGCGCAACCGCCCAAGCGCTTGCCGGCCTTATGGACGCAACGCATAGAGGTTAAAACGGCGAAAGACACAATCGCCATGTCAAAACAAGAGCAACTCCCGCCACAAGCAGGAGTTGCTTTTTTTTTTAAGTTTGCATACCCAAAAAAACTAGCATTCTTTTAAAAAGAGCAGTTCACAAAGAGATGGGCTTTATTGCTATGAAATTTAGAGCCAAGCTCTCTCCCTCTATCCTAAAAGAAAGATCCTCTAAAGAAAATGAGAAGTCGAAAATCCTTGAGCTAATTTTCTTTTTTGTGGATTAATAAAAAGAAAAAAAACATGCTCAAAGATTTTCTCTCTCGACTCCATTCCGATTTGAAACGAACAGACGTTTTCTCTTTTGATGAAAAAGAAAAAAGTGTTACCTTTTCTCCAAGGGAGGGAATTGATCTCTTTTTGAAAGAGATGGAGAAAGGATACTACTTTCATGCAAAAATCATCGCATGCCCACAAATCAAAAAGGAAGACCTCTTTCTCTATCTCATGAAAGCCAATCTACTCGGCCGAGGAACTGGTGGGTCCAGCATCGGATTAGATCCACAAGAGAACTTGACTCTCTCGCATTCATTGGCTTATGAATTAACCTATACGGAGTTTAAAGAAAGAATCGAAGACTTCGTGAACTATCTTCTCTATTGGAGAGAAGAGGTAGAAAAATTTGAACGACAAGCTAAAGAAACTCTCTATTAAAGAAAAAAGATGCCTCCGCATTTAGTCGCAGAAGAGGGCCCGCTAAAGGGCAAAGTGTTGAGTTTAGAAGGAAGAGATGAGTGGCTCATCGGTAGAGATCCCGATCAGGTCGACCTTGTCCTGGAAGATACCACCGTCTCTAGAAAGCATTTGCTCTGTCGAAAAGAAGCAGACGGCTTTGTCCTCACCGATCTTTCACAGACCAATCCCATTCTCGTCAACGACCAGACCATTGGAGAAGACCACCCCCTCAAAGAGGGCGACCTCGTCAAAATTGGACAAAACATCTTCCTCTATTCCGAAGAACCACTGCCTCTTCTCGATGAAACTCCTCTTTCTACGGAAGAAAAGGCCTCAGAAGAAGCTCTTGTAGAAAATAAAGAAGAACTGCCTCCACAAGAAACACCAGAAGAAAATTTAGCAGAGCCCGCAGCAGAAGAAGCTTCTCATGAAAAGGAAGAAGAATTTCACGAAGAGCCCTCGGATGAGCTCTCTTATGAGGAGACTCCTTCTTATGACACCATCTTCGAGCCCGAGATGGAAGAGGAAGAAATCTCTTTTCTTCCCATCAAAGAACCTCCCTTCATTTTAAAGGTAATCGCAGGACCCAACAGCGGTGCCGAATTTGGCATGGAACTGGGGAAAGAATATATTCTCGGGAAAGAAAGAGAAAGCTCAGATATTGCCTTCAACGATATGAGCGTCTCGCGAAAGCATGCGAAAATCACCATCGACAAAGACCGCAATATTTCCATTGAAGATCTGGGATCGAAAAACAAAACCTTTGTCAACTCCGAAGAAATCAAAGAAAAAAAGCAGATCTTCCCAAATGATCTTATCACCATCGGCACCAGCCTTTTTCTCATCATTGACAAAGAAGCTCCTGCAGAAACCATCTATTCCGAAGCTGCGCCCTACGAACGCGCGCTTCTTCCCAAAAAAGAAGAAGCAAAAACAGAAGAACCTCCCCCGCCTACGCAAGCCTTTAGCTGGCGACAGGTAATCCTTCCCAAAAGCGTTTTGATTTTTGGCAGCATTCTTATTTTCATCCTGTTCATGGTCTTCCTTTCCCTTTTTTCTCTGGTGAAACCCCATGCTATGCAAATTGCTACGAAAGATGTCAGCAAAGATATTAGAAAAATCATGGAAAAATATAGTGGCGTTGAGTTCTCCTACAACCAAAAAAATGAAAGTCTTTTCCTACTCGGCCACGTTCTTACAGCCATCGATCATGAAGAGCTTCTCTATTCCTTACATCAGATCAGCACCATTGATCATCTAGAAGATAATATCATCATCGATGAATATGTCTGGAAAAACATGAATGATCTTTTAAGCGAAAATGAGTCCTGGAGAGGTGTCAGTATCCACTCCCCAACTCCTGGAAAATTTGTCTTAAGCGGCTTTGTCAAAGAGTCCACCATTGCAGAAGAACTCATGAACTACCTCCACATCCATTTTCCTTATACCGATCGTTTGGAAAATCATATCGTTGTCGAAAACATCCTCAATACGCAAATCGCTGCCCTGCTCATCTCCAAAGGATTTGAAGGCCTTTCTTTTCAACTTACGGGTGGCGAGCTCGTGATCACAGGAAACTACAGCGTGAAAGCAAAGGATAGCTACCTTTCTACTCTCAATATGATCAAAACACTCGAGGGAATACGCACGCTAAAAGATCTGGCGATACCCGCCGCACCCAACGCCGCCCGCATCGATTTGACAAGCAGATATCAAATCACGGGATTTGCATCTCAAGGAAAAGAAAATTTCGGCGTGGTCGTCAACGGACAGATCATCACCACAGGAGAAATGCTCGACGGCATGAAAGTCACTGCCATCGAACCAAATATTATTCTTCTTGAAAAAGAAAATTTAAAATATAAGATAAACTATAGTCGCTAGAAGAGGAAGCAACATTATGTATGGATTGGAAGACAGCAAAAAAAAACCATTCGTTTTTGATTTAGAAAACGATCTGAAAAAAAACCCCAAGCGTGCCAAAGAGGTTTTCGACCTGATTGACGCGAATATCAATGAAATCAAAGCTTCTTTGAGAAAAGGGGAATCTTCGGCTGATTTTACCCACCTCGGAGTTATACTTCAGGGGTATACTGCACTGCAAAAAGTGCTCAAAAGAGCTATTAAAAAATAGGAGAACACATGTCAGCTAAAGGTCACGAAGCATCGATCACTTTCAAAACCTTGATCCAAGGATATATCCTTGCACAAAGCGCTTTGGTAAAGAGAATAAGAAGTTTGGCCAGCCAAATCAGCTATGCAACCCCTGGAAAATTTCTATTGCTCCAATTCCAAATGTCGCAAATCACGCAGGTCGGAGAGTCCATTTCCAACTTGATTTCTCAGGTTAACACCGTACTTATGAACTCTATCCGTAACCAAAACGTCAAGTAACATTTGACTGAAAGGAAAAAAACTTATGTCAACTCTCTTAGAAAAACACAAAAAAAACTTCTTCCTCTTCCTGGAATCGGGATTTATCGCCGTCAATCAGGCAGACGAAGACTCTGCTCGCAAACTGTTTAAAGTTTCAGAGCTCTTAGATTCTTCCAACTCCCTTTCTCAAATTGGCATTGGGTATTTGCACTTACACAAGCTAGAGCTGAAAGAGTGCATCCGCAATTTTGAAGAGGTGTTAAAAAAAGAACCCCATAATGAAATGGCCAAATCCTTCTTAGGCATCGCCATGAGCATGTCTCCCGACCATACCAAGCAGGGAGAAAAAATTCTCCACGAAACCCTCAAATCTTCCGACAAGGGAATCAAATCTCTTTCCAATACCGCCATCAACTTTGTCGACAAGTTCATCAAAAAAGAGCCCTCGATTGCTGAAGTGAAAGAGAAAAAGAAGTAATGCTATGGCTGAAAACCCCTTGCCACCTCCCGATATTTCTGGATTCGGAAAGATCGAGCCCATCAAAGAGGCCAAACAGGAGAATCTTTTAACACCTCCTGATCAGCAGAAATTTCAATCCTTCATGAATGAGCCCCTCTCCTCTGCTGGAAAGGAAAATCCAGCGCTGATCTCCCCTATGGACCTGGCAAAAGCAAACCTGCCCAGACAACCTGCTCCTACTCTTGACAATTTCCTCGGACAAATTCAAGCAACAAATGCGCAAATCGAGGATATGAAAAATAATTTACCCACGCCTAATTTGCGCTTTAAATCTTCTCAAGCAAGACTCTTAGAGAGCAAGCTCGGCGATGCCAAATCCCACATTGCTTCCGCCTCGCAAAAATTGGGCACACCACTTCTTTCCGAAACCCCCATTCCACCAGGATCGGGTCCCGTTTTCAAATTCATCAGTATGCTCACCGATGGACAAAAACAATTGCTTGCTGCAAAAGCTCAGGTAGAAAAGATCAAATCAAGCGGAGAGTCTATCAACCCAGGAGATATGCTTCTTGTCCAGATCAAGCTGTCGCAAGCACAGCAAGAAATCGAGTACTCCTCGATTCTCTTGAGCAAACTGGTAGATATTGCAAAACAAATGATTAGCATTCAACTGTGATATGTCATGGATACAGAACATCCTTCTTCTCTTGATCAGATCATCGACCACTTAGATGAGGTCGAGCTCACCACAGTTCATGGAAGAATCACCGAAGTAGTCGGCATGCTGATCAGGGCCATTGTTCCCGATGTGAAGATGGGCGATGTCTGTTTGATCAAACGCTATCCCCATCCCCTACCTGCAGAAGTTGTCGGTTTTACAAAAGAAGAAGTGCTTCTCTCTCCACTGGCAGACCTCGCAGGCATTGGCCCTTCTTCTGAAGTCATTCCTCTGCGCGTTCCTCTACACATAAAGGTGGGACCTCATCTTTTAGGACGCATCCTCAACGGCCTTGGAGAGCCCATGGACACAGAAACCAAAGGGCCACTGATCACCGAAAGGGAGTTTCCAGTCATCAATCCTCCTCCCGACCCGCTGACAAGAAAAATCATTGAAAAGCCCATCTCTGTGGGTATTCGCAGCATCGATAGCATTCTTACCTGCGGCCAGGGACAACGCGTGGGTATCTTTGCGGGCTCTGGAGTGGGAAAATCTACTCTTCTGGGCATGATCGCCCGAAATGCCGTTGCCGACGTCAATGTGATTTCTCTCATCGGAGAAAGGGGCCGCGAAGTAAGAGAGTTCATAGAAAACGATCTCGGTGAGGAAGGACTTAAGCGCTCCGTGGTCATCGTCTCCACATCCGACCAGGCAGCACAGCTGAGAATCCATGCTGCCAACGTAGGAACCGCTATTGCAGAATATTTTAGAAGCCAGGGCAAGTCAGTCATCTTGATGATGGATTCGGTCACAAGATATGCAAGGGCCATTCGAGAAATTGGCCTTGCCGCAGGAGAACCTCCCGCAAGAGCAGGCTACACTCCTTCCGTATTTGCCACACTGCCCCGCCTCTTGGAGAGGTCGGGCAATTCCGACAAAGGATCGATTACTGCTTTTTATACGATTCTCGTAGCAGGAGATGATTTGAACGAGCCCGTCTCCGACGAGGTGCGATCGATTCTCGATGGACATATCGTTCTTTCAAATGAACTGGCAAGACAGAACCACTACCCCGCCATCGACGTACTCGCCTCTATCAGCCGTATCCTTCCCGCAATTGTCGACAAAAAGCACCTCGACCAGATTGCGATTTTGCGCGAGGTCTTGTCCAACTACAAAAAAATCGAGCTGCTCCTGCGCATTGGCGAATACAAACCAGGTTCAGATAAAAACGCAGACTTTGCCATCCGCTTTCATGAGAAGGTCACTAACTTTTTAAAACAAAAAATTGATGAAAAAAGTTCTTTTGAACAATCGTTGAACCAATTGTACGCTCTCTTCAAATAGAGAAAAAGAATGAACGTGCTGCAATATCCTCTGGAACAGCTCATCAAAGTCAAGAACAAACGATTTGAAGAAGCGCTTAAAATATTAGAAGAAAAAAAAGCCAAGCTCAAAAAAGAAGAAGAGATCCTCCTCCAAAAGGAAAAAGAACGCGACGAGGTTTTGGCGCACAAAAAAGAAAAACTGCAGCAGCTTAGAGAAACTCTAGACAAGGAGTCCTCCTCGGCTAAAATCCAGCAGATGAAGAGCTATCTAGAAGTTGTCAAAGAGAAGCTAGCGGTAAAGGAAGAGGCCGTCAAACGTCAAAAAACAGTAGTTGCGCAGGCAGAAAAAGAGGCCGAGGAAGCAAAAAAAGTGGTTTTCCTGAGACAAAAAGATCTGGAAAAACTCGAGATGCACAAAAAAGAGTGGATCCAAGAGGTACGACTCTGTAGCGAACGGGAAGAGGGCCTTGCTCAAGATGAAATGGGCTCTGTTCGATATGCTCGACAAAAACAGCAAAAAGGAAAAAAATAGAAACAAAGGATTCTTTATGGTTGAGCGCATTGGTCCCTCCTCTCCCTCTTCTCCCTCCGAACGAAAAAAAGTTCCCAATTCTGATCGTTTTAAAAAAGAGATTCAGAAAGTAGAAAAGCCAGGAGAAGCTGAACTGGATCAACCAAAATCAAAAAAACGCTTCTTCATGCTACAAGAAGAAGAGGATGCTCCCCCAAAAGAGGCACCCTCTCCCTATGAATCCTCCTTCTACACAACAAGGAGGGAAGAACCAAAAGAAGATCTGCCTAGATCTCCTGCTTTTTACAGGGAAACAGAGACTAGAAAAGGCCCGCCGTCTTTTGAAAAAACAAGCGAAGAAGAAAAAGAGCCCTCTTTTGTAAAAAAAGAGGGAAAAGAGAAGGAAAAAACCATTCTTGCTCCCGAAGAGAAGAAAGAAAAAGAGCTACTTTCTCCTCTTGCCCTTCCAAAAGAAACTTTGGGAAAGGAAAAAAAACCTCTTCTTTTCAAAGAAGAAGCAGAAAAGAGGTTGGCAGCCATGCCGTTTAAGGAGAAAAAAGAGTTTGAAAAAGCACCTCCTGTCATGAAAAAGCCAGAAAAAAAAGAGGCTCTTTTCCCTTTCCCCAAAGAAAAAGAAGAAAGAAAAATCGAAAAAACGCCTCTTTTTGCCACTAAAGAGAAAAAGGGCCCGACAGAAGAAAAAAAAGAACCAATCTCTTTTCCTACCAAAAAAGCCTTTGTCCCCTTAGAAGAGAAAGTTGGGAAAAAAGAGAAAGAAAAAATAAAAGCGGTAGAGTCAAAAGGCGAAGCTCCAACTCAAATTAAAGAAGGCATGCCAACTATCCAAGAACTTCCTCCAGCCGTTATGACAGAGGCGTCTGCAACCGCATCTGCCGTTGCTCCTTATGTGCAGCCAGAAAGCCTTCCCCTTTTCGAACGCATGGTAGGTACAATTATCCAGATGCGAACGCAACATATCGAAACCTGCGAGGTTTTGCTAACAGCCGCTGCCTTCGTGGGATCGAAATATTATGGAACGAAAATCATTTTTGAAAAATATGCAACCGCCCCCGACTCTTTTAACATTCACCTGATCGGATCCGACGAGGCCGTCGTGCTTTTCAACGAACACCTAGAAGGGCTCATGCAAGCTTTCCAAAGTGCCCATCTCCCCATTAAAATTGGAAGACTATGGGCAGAACATGAAACTGAGCGTCCTCTCTTTAAAAGAAAACCATCGGTCTCCGAAGAAAAAGAAAAAAGATAAACACTATGCAAAAAGAAAAAAACTTTCCTCCCGCCACTCTTGAAAAGATTTCAGAAATTCTCCTCCATTCTGATCAAATCCCTCTGCTCTCTGCGCCTACTCCTTTTCCCTTCGATGCACTATCTCAAGAGCTCTCGCCCCTTTTGGATGGGAAAGAAGTACAATTTACGAAAAAACCCAAAGTTTGGAAAACAAAAGAGGAGCTCTTTCATCTGATGGGAGAAAATCCTCAAGTAGCTCCAGTTCTTTTCTCTCCTTTAGAGGGAGAGGCTTTATGGATCATGTCCCAAGCAGACATGCACAAGCTCACAAGCAACCTGCTTTTTAAACATGGAGAAGCAAAAGGATTTTTGTCCGACGTGCTAGAAGAGGGATATTTCCGCTATCTTCTTCTAGAACTCCTCTCCCTGCTTTCCAAGATGGAGCTCTTTTCTCCTTTTTCCTTAAAAATTTCCGATTCTGCAGAGCCTCAAGACACCTCTTACCTCTGCCAAGATCTTCTTATGAAAATCGATGGACATGCCGTTTCGGGAAGAGTTGCCATCTCCTCTTTGCTGCAAAAGTCGTGGCAGCAGCATTTTGCTGCAACCACCTCTTTTGTCTCTGGGAAAATAGCCTCATCTCTAGAGTTGTCGCTCTCATGCCAAGCAGGCTCCACACAACTATTGCCATCTCTCTTTCAAAAAATTGGCGTGGGAGACTTCCTGCTGCTCGACTCTATGAATTATGACCCAAAAAAAGAAAAATTTTCTCTGCTCGTTGCCCTTGGCGATCTTCCTCTTTTTCAAGCCAAGCTCCACAAGGATTCCATCGAGCTTATCAACCCTGCATCTTATCATGAGGAGACAACAATGGAAGACAAGCCATCCCCAAATCTAGAAACAGCACTCGCCGATCTACCCATGAACATTGTGGTCGAAATGGGGCGCATTCCCATTACTCTAGAAAAGCTCTCCCAGCTAGAGCCCGGCAATTTTTTAACTCTTCCTTCCTTTGACAACCAAGTCTCTCTCCTGGTCGGAGGGAAAAAGCTAGCCAAAGGAGAGCTCGTCTATATTGGAGATGCTCTTGGAGTGAGAATCTCAGAAATTTCTTAAGAGCTACTCAATGAAAGGACTGTTATATTTAAAAATCTATGGCATTCAACAAACAAAACACACAACCCGACCTCATCTCGGAGAAGGACATTCCATCTCCCTGTCCCGCACACATTGGACCCTATAAGATTGAAAGCCTTTTCAATCATGGGGGAATGAGCATTCTCTATTTGGCCACCGACCCCACCCTTCCACGCCCCATCATTATTAAAGTACTCTCTCCCAGGCTCTCAAAAAACAAAGAGGTAACTGCTCGCTTTCTAAAAGAGGCAAAAATCATTGCCATGACCAACCACCCGAACATTGTAAAACTCTATGGGCAGGGAGAGTGGGAAAAAGGGCTTTATATTGCCATGGAGTTTATCCAAGGAATTTCTCTCAGACAGTTTATCCAAAACCATTCCCTGTCGCAAAAAAGAGCCCTCGAAATCATTTTGCAGGTAGCCTATGCGCTCTGCCATCTTCATGCCCATGGAGTCATTCATCGCGATCTCAAGCCGGAAAACATTCTCATCACGGAAAATGGTGACGTAAAAGTAATCGATTTTGGGATTGCACAGCTGCAAGATCAACTCTCTTTGGAAAAAAAAGCTCCCAAGCGCACCATTGGCACACCAGCTTATATGAGTCCAGAACAGAAGGAGGATAGCAGTCTTGTTACTTTTTCCTCCGACATCTACTCCTTGGGGATCATCGCCTATGAACTTTTGATTGGAAGGCTCAGCCACGGGGTAATCCACCTTTCTCTTTTACCCAAAAAACTTGCAGACATTTTAGACAAAGCACTCAAAACCGATCCCAAAGAACGCACGCAAGATATTGTCGATCTTATCACCGACATTTCGCAATACTTAAAAGACTTTCGAGAAAATAAGAACGAAGAGAGGTTTGACAGAATCTACGATTCTCTCCAAAAAAATTTCCAGCTACTATTGCCCAAAAGTCCTCCCGATTGGCCAGAAGCCGAAATTGCTATCGCCTTGAGCGAAGGACTTTCGATGACCGCTCTTTATCTAGACTTTTTTCATCTTTCGGAAAACCGATTTTTGATCGCCCTTGGTAAGAGCAAAACAGAAAATATTGGATCTTACATTCCCACCTCTGTTCTTCGAGGCATGGTGCGCATGAGCTGCGAGGAGTTTTTTAGAAGAAAAGAACACCCCTCTGCCCTGATGAACTTTCTCAACGACGCTCTTCTCAAAGATCCTATGCAAGAGAGCTTCTCTATTGCCCTCCTTCTTCTAGATCATAGAGAAAACCAGCTCTTTTTCTCCTCCTGTGGAATGGGAGATCTCTTTTACCAACCTGAAGGGACCGAAAAATTTTTTGCACTCTCCACTCCCAACAACCAACTCGGAACTAGCAACAAACTCATCGTCGAAACTTCGAGTAACTGGAATGTACGAGACCTTCTCTTTTTTTATAGCCAGGAAGAGATGCTCGCGCTTGCTCCTCAAGAAAAAGAAAAAAAACAACAAGAGGTCAACAAAAGCATACTAACCAATCTGATTTTTCCACCAAAACGCCAGATGCAAAAGCTGTTACAAAAAATCGAAGAGCTCTCCTCTTCTCAAAAAGCCACTTTTGCTCTTTCCATTCAGAGAATGCAATAGTTGTGGCTCAGATTGTAGAAAAAAACTATCGTTGCAAAGCAACAAACCGCTCTTGCATCCGAGAATAATAAGAAAGAGAAACAACTCTTCCCACAAGACAAAATCCACTAAGCCCCAAAATGAAGCCGCCCAAGTAAGTTCCTGTTATGCCAAAAACTATCAAAGCCACACTTGCTATCAAAGTAACTACATGACTTTTGATCATCAAAGAAGCGCGGTGTTGCAAACCAAGAAGTTTTGTTGCAAAATGCTTTCTCCCCTCTTTGCTTATCTCTTCCAAATTGATTGCATCAAAAGATTGCGAGAATAGACTTTGATGTAAGTTGTCCAAACACCTACCAAACAGAAAAATATCCGAGTCTTCTTCATGTTTTTGTCTTATCATCGCAAGCTGTTTTCCGATTAATTGCTGCGTAGATTCCTTATAGGTCGAAAAAGTATGGTTTAAATTCTCATCTAATAATCCAGGAAACATTTCTTGAACTTCTCTTGGATTAAATTTCTTCAATACTGCTGCTTTGCGATTCGAAAAGAGCCTTCGAGCCCCTCTAAAATCATCTCCTAACATGTCACTGTGCACCTCATAGAAGCGTTGCGAGACTTCATCTGGATTTCTCAAAAGTTGCTTACGATCCCAAAAATATTCTTTTGCAAGTAAAAAAGAATCTACCATCTGAGCCATTGGGGGAAGATATACGATAAATACCATTGCATTTCTCTTTTTAGTTTGCGATATTTTATCAAAAAAAGGAAAAAAGCAATGACCTCTATCTCATATTTTCCTCTCTTGGCTCAGATAACAGATCCTTTTCTACTTGCAAAAGAATATTTTTGGGATCGCCATCAACTTTTATGCACTCAGTACGTTGACTCTTCCTCGCATCAACCCCACAGAAGCATGTCAGGAGATCAAGATCTTCTTCGAACGATCTTTTTGAGTCGCAAACGAGCGTTAAATAAGGCTGATCGGGAAAAAGTTAAACAAATTTTTTCTGAGTTATTTCCTGGGTTTTTAGATGAGAAGTTAGATCCTACTTCTTTAATCCAGGATCCCTCACAACCCTCGATCCGTAACAAACTTGCGGAGATTCGACAGCGTGGTGGAGATGAGACTATTATTCCTTTTGTTCTGGCTGTGAGCAACTTACAAAAGAATTATCTAACACAACCTAAAGACACAAGCATTGCGGAAGAGATACAAGAAAGCAGAGAGAGCGTTGCCTTTCCAAAACTTCGTGAATTGCAACGTCGCGCTTCTTGGATGTGTGGAAGTCATGCAATCACTTTGATAGCAAGCGTGGCTTTAATAATTTTTGGCGTAATAGGAACTTACTTGGGTGGCCTCGTTTTGGGGCTTAGTGGATTTTGTCTTGTGGGAAGAGTTGTTTCTCTTTCTTACTACTCTAGGATGCAAAATCGAATTGCTGCTCCACAAAGATAGCTCTTTTTCGTCGGTTTCTGGAGCACGCCAAAAACTCGGGGACGGAAGATCGCGAGGATTTTCGCGTAGCTTCAAAAACCGATTTTCTAAGTTCTTTGCATATAGATAAGAATGCGTAAAACAAGGGCGAAAAATTCGAACTTTTGACAAAATGTTGAAGATTTGTATTTCTCGCTCCAAAGGAAAAAAGCAATGACCTCTATCCCATATATTCCTTGCTTGGCCCAGATAGTAGATCCTTTTCTACTCGCAAAAGAATATTTTTGGGATCAAAAGCAACTTTTATGCGCTCAGTATGTTGACTCTTCCTTCCATCAAACCCGCGGAAGCATGATAAGACCTGAGCGTTGCACTCTTCGAAGGCTCTTTTTGTTGCACAAAAGTTTATTAACTGATGATGATCGGGGAAAAGTTAAACAAATTTTTTCTGAGTTATTTCCTGGGTTTTTAGATGAGAAGTTAAACCTTACTTCTTTAATCCAGGATCCCTCGCAACCCTCGATCAACGACAAACTTGGGGAAATTCAACAGCTATATGGTTCGACTTCGAATATTAGTTTTTTTGTTAGCGCTGTGAGCAATTTACAAACGAACTCTCAAGGTGCAAGCATTGCGAAAGAGAGGCAAGAAGACAGAAGGAGATCTGCTTTTCTAAAACTTCGTGAATTGCAACGTCGCGCTTCTTGGATGTGTGGAAGTCATGCAATCACTTTGATAGCAAGCGTGGCTTTAATAATTTTTGGCGTAATAGGAACTTACTTGGGTAGCCTCGTTTTGGGGCTTAGTGGATTTTGTCTTGTGGGAAGAGTTGTTTCTCTTTCTTACTACTCTAGGATGCAAAATTGAATTGCTGCTCCACAAAGATAGCTCTTTTTCGGTGGATGAAAATCTTAAGCCATTTTCGATCTGCCTTAAAAAATCCTTAGGAACTGTCCAAGAAAACAAGAGCAGAAAGAGTCATGAACCTCTTTCTTCCAGAATGAGTTGATTGGTATCTGTTGCAATATTTTACAGAGTTTTTTAGCATGTAAGAGAGGAACGAAAAAACGGTTCTTGCAGGGGATGCTTTTTCTGGACGCATTTATGAAACAAAAATTACTTCTCTTAATTTTTATTCTTGCGGCTTTTTGTCTCCAACATTCGTTCGGACATGCCGAAGAGGCTAAAGAACATCCGTTGCAAAATCTGTTACATCCCTCTTCTTCTGTAAAGCAGCAAACCTATACTATCAACTTTAAAAATGTGGTAATGTTGGAGTATGTGCGATTCATCAGTAAAATTTGCAACGTCAATTTCGTTTTCGATGAAGCCGATCTCCAATTTCCCGTCACGATCGTTTCGGAAGAACCCATCCCCACCGCGCGCGTCTTATCTACACTCATTCAGGTCTTGCGCATCCACGGCCTTTCTCTTCTTGAAGAAAATAGCAACCTAGTCATTCACAAAAGCTCTGACGTCAAAGGAGCTGCTCCCTTAACGCAAGAAGGACAAACGCTCGATCCTTCCATTCCCATCGTAACCCGCCTGTTCAGAATACAAAGCGCTAAGCCCGACTCGATTGCCAACCTCGTACGCCCCATGCTTTCTACAAGCGCACTTTTAGAAGTTTCTCCAGAAACAAAACAGTTGTTGATCAGCGACATTCCCAGCAACATCGACAAGATCGCCGAAATCATCCATATGATCGATGCTCCCCATAGCATCTATGAGATTGAAACATATCAGGCCAAACAGAGCCACCCAGAAACTCTGATCGAGCTTACGCGACAGTTAATGGCGCCCATGATCGAGGGGACCCCTTTTCTCTTGATTCCCCAACCCCCCTCTTCCTCTATCTACATCGTCTCCACACCGCCTTTGATTGAAAAGGCGCTTGCCATCTTAAACACCCTCGACAACGCCTCCAAAACAAAAACAAAGCTTCCTTTGAAAAATGAAAACCTCTTCATCTACAAAATTCAGTACCGATCTGCCAAAGAGGTAGAAGGAACATTGAACAGCATCGCCAAAAACCTAGAAGAGAGCGGCTATGGAGACTCACAACTTGTCGACTCTATTGCTTCGTCTCGTTATATCAAAGAGACCCATTCGATTCTCTTCATCGGCACGCCCGACACTATTAAAAAAATCCAAGAAATCCTCTCTTCCATCGACAGCCTTTCCAAAGAGGCAGCGCAGATGGAAGGAGCGACATTTTTTACCTACAAGCCGATGCACCAAAAAGTGGAGAACGTGCAACTCACTCTGAAGGAGATTGCGGAAAATCTTAAAGGATCTTCCTTAGCTGATAAAGCACTGCTCATTGCATTGAATGAAGTCAAACTCATCCCCTCCACCGGCTCTCTTCTCTTTAGCGCAGACAAGCAAACAATCGCAAAGATTAAAGAGCTGCTTGCCAACATCGACTTAGAAATTCCTCTCTCCGTGCAGCATATTGGACAGGCAACCTTCTTCATTTACAAGATCCAAAATGCTCCTCATGCCGAGATTCTCCAAGCGCTCAAAACCATGGAGGAAAATTTAAAAAAATCGGGAATCGACAATCCTTCTTTGTTCGAGGCCATTCAAAGTGCAAAATATATTCCCGAAACCACCTCTCTACTTTTCATGGGAGAGGGCGCCACTCTCAAAGATCTGCAATCGATGCTTCCCTCATTTGATATCGATGCATCGCAGCACAAAGTGCAGCAGGACAAACGCCCCTCAAGAGATCAGTTTTTAGTCTATAAGCCACAAAACATTTCTGGCGCAAAACTCTACCAGTCGATGCTCGACATCACAAAAAACCTAGAAGAGGCGCGTCTTACCGACCCCTCTTTTTTGCAAACCATCCGAAGCATTCAATGGGTCTCTTCTGCCAATGCCCTTGTTTTTACTGGCGACGACGCCTCTCTCAAGCGCGTCGAGTCTCTATTAAAAGGGATGGACCTTCCAGGAGAACCTACAGAAAAAGAGGCCAACTTTTTCATCTATCGCCCTCAATTTGCTTCCAAAGTAGCGCTGGAACACTACCTTCAAAATGTCGCAGAGCATCTGAATAAATCTGACATTTCTGCTTTGGACCTTATCTCCTGCTTGAACACCATGAAGTGGATCGAAGACTCCCAGTCTTTTCTCTTTTCAGGAACCAAAGCAAGCCTCGCGAGAGTAAAAGATATCCTTCAAGAGTTTGACATCTCCACTAAAAAAACAGCCCTTGAAAAGGGCGCCTACTTCCTCTATAAATTACAACACGTTTCCGGAGATATCATCGAAGAAGATCTCGACAAGTTTGTCTCCAAACTCCAAACGCAACAAATCGAAAACCCCGCCTTGATCAAACTGATCGAAAACATCAAATGGATCAAAGAGACCAACTCTCTTCTTCTCGCAGGAGATCCAACGGCAATCGAAGAGGCAAAGCAGCTCATTGCACAATATGATATCCAGAGAAAAGAGGCCTCGCCCCATACTAAGTTTTTTATGTATGAGCCCAAGTATGTTTCTGCAGCTCAAATCGAAAGTTCTCTCAAGGAAATATCTAACAATTTGCAAAAGTCCAATCTTGCCGACCCCGAACTCATTGCGTCCATTCAAAGCATCAAACAGGTAGAATCCACCAACTCACTTGTATTTACAGGAACAGAAGCTGCTCTTGCCAAAATCGAACAGCTGATTAAAACGATCGATGTATCCAAAGGGGCTCCCGGAGCAAAATCGACCATCTGGGTCTATCGCATCCGCAGCGGCAACCCCCAGCAGATCACGACAGCTTTAAATTCCATTGCTGCAGATCTAAAACAATCGGGAAGCTCAGACACAGATTTTATCGAAGCCCTAACAAGCGGGAAATATGACGCTCTTTCCCAATCGCTTTTATTTACAGGAGCCCCAGAAGCTTTGGAAAAAGTAAAACCTCTCGTCGATAAATTTGACATTACTACGGGAGAAGAGTTTGCAAAACCCAACGCATTCTTTGTCTACAAACCGCAATTTCTCACAGGTCCTGCTTTGGAAAGCATTTTGAAGGATTTTGCTTCTCACCTGCAAACTGCAGGATTTTCCAACCGCACTCTCTACAATGCAATTGTAAGCGTCAAGTGGGCAGACAACACCCAATCGCTCATTTTTACGGGCGATGAAAAATCAATTACCGAAATCAAAAACCTCCTTGCGACCTTCGACGTTCCTCAAGGAACAGGTGCCCCCACCGAATCGATCGAACCCATCGACAATACCAGCTTTCTTGTCTATAAACTCCAATACCACAAAGGAGATGAGATTCAGGCAGCCTTGCGCCAAATCGCCACCGACCTGATCAAGTCGAACGCCAACGTAAAAGACACTCTTCTCAGCTCGATCAACTCCGTCCAATGGATCCAGGTGACCAACTCTCTTCTCTGTTCCGGAGATCAAGAGACAATGACTAGGCTCAAAGAGCTCATCAAGAATCTCGACATTCCCTTAAAACAGGTCTTTGTCGAAATGCTGGTCATTGAAACTACCCTGAACAATCTGATGGATTTTGGTCTCGATTGGGGAAGCCACCTACAATATAAAAATAAATTCGCAGGAAGCCTCTCCAACCTTCCCGTTCCGCCTGCCGGTTCTGTCCCATCCAGTCAGCCCTCCGGTGCTTTTCCCGTTGGCCTCAATAGTTTGAATAATACTGGTACTACCCCCAACGCCAATTCCATGCTCACCTTTACAAATGGATTTGACTTAGGAGTCATCGGCGACATCATCATGCACAAAGGAAAATCCTACCTTTCGCTCGGATCGCTTATTGTAGCACTTCAACAAGACTCCGAGACGAGCATTGTCATGACGCCCAAAATCTTGACGCAGGATAGCAAAACATCCACCATTTTCATCGGAAGAAACGTTCCCTTTGTGGGATCTGCCATCTCTACATCTGGAGCCAATAGTTCTGCTTCTACAAACATCGAATATCGCGACATTGGCATGAACCTCTCTCTCACTCCTTTTCTTGGAAATACCGATGTAGTTACCCTGACCATCATCATGGAAAACTCCACCGTTCCCGCAACTCCATCGGGTGCTACGGTTACTTTAAACTCAGCTTCTATTACAGGAATTACAAGCACCAAAACAACGATGAACACCACCGTGCACATCCCCAACCGCAATTTTTTGATCTTAAGCGGCATGGCCCTGGAGACCAAAACCAGGTCCAAAACAGGCATTCCCTGTTTAGGGGGGCTCCCATGGCTAGGCGTTGCTTTTTCAGAAACGCAAAAAAACCAATCACGAGACAACCTGGTTATCTTCATTCGTCCGCACATCATCAATTCCTATAAAGACATGAAAACCGTTTCAGAAAACCAGGAAGATTACTTTAGAGATCATGCAGGAACACCCGGACTCCAAAGAGATTATGATGAATCCATCGACTCCTTTAACTCCTATGAGGAAGAAGAGGCAGGCTAAAACCATTTTTCCCGCCAGTTTCAAAATCCTCCCCCCTGTTCTCAAGAGTGGAAGGACGGCTCTCTTTCTTCTTTTTTTCTTTTTGTGTAGTTGTTCTAAAACGGTCTGCCAGATCCATCCCAAAATCGAATGCCAAGTGCACGATCGTTTCCTTACCTCTCTTCCCTCTCCTTTTCCGCCTCTTAATATTCTCGAAGAAAAAGAGGACTGGGGAAAAGAACTTCTCATCTCCCGTCAATTCTTTCAGGATCTTGATCTCTACAGAGCCATTTCTACTCTCAAGCGTGCAGAAATTCTTCTTCCTCCCAGTTTCAACGCTAGAAAAAAAGAAGTTTCCTATGACATCCTCTATTGCTACTATCTGGGAAAGCAATATCAAGAGGTTGTGGATACATTTGAAAAGGGTCCCCTGCGACAGTGCGATGCTTCTTTTCCTGCCTTCCGCGAACTTCTGATTATGCTCCTTGATTCCTACCGCATCTTAAAAAAGGAAGAAGAAAAAGAGCAGATATTGCAGCAGATCTATCTCCACTTTCCAGACCTATCCGAAAAGCTTCTTACCTCTTCTGCTCTTTTGAGTGGAGATCTTGATTTCATAAAAAAAAAGCCTGAATTAAACCCACTTGTTTCCCTCTACGAAAGGGGAAAAAAATCCGCACAAAAAGCAGAAGTCCTCAACCTCCTTCTCCCCGGCAGCGGCTACTGGTATTTGGGACTGAAAAGAACAGCCATTACAGCTTTTTTGATGAATGGCCTTTTCATTGCAGCCACCTATGAATTTTTTCACCACGGACATATAGCCGCCGGCATCATCACAGCCTCTTTTGAAGCAGGCTGGTATTTTGGAGGAATTTATGGGGCTGCCGAAGAGACCAAATTTTACAACGAGCGCGTTTTTGAAAAGACCGCAACTCCTTTCATGAAGCAAGAAAAACTTTTTCCTCTATTGATGCTGCGCTATGGCTTCTAGAATACTTTCTATTTTCTTCTTATCGCTCCCCCTCTTTCTCAATGCCGCTGCCGGCTACTTTCCTCCATGGGGAAAGGACCATCAGCTTGCCGAAAAAGACAGAGAGAAAAAAACATCGATCTCTCTTCCCTCATCTTTTTTCGATAAGATTATTCTCTTCCACCAAAAAGTGATCTCGCCCATCGACGGCCCCAGAAGTCATTTTCGTCCGACAAGTTCGAGATATATGCAGCTTGCCATGAAGCGCTATGGATTTTTGAAAGGCTATTTTATGGGATTTGATCGCTTGCTTCGAGAAAATGAAGAAAAGTGGATCTACCAAACCATTGAGATCGACGATGTTCTCTACAAATATGATCCTGCCAGAGTCGACAAACAAATTCCGCCGCAATGAGACAGCAGCTCCCAAAAAAATTCTGTAAGTGAAAATTGTTCCATTTTTTCGTATCATGAACTACTTTCATGATCAGAGGCTTTCGTGGATTTAAGAACTTCCCTTTTGCTTGGCATCGGCATTACCATCATCGCAAATCTATTTTTTGCCCTCTCTTCCGCTTGCGTGCAAGCGCTGCCTGAGCATTTCCCCGTAATGGAAATTGTTTTTTTTCAAAACTTCATCTCTCTGATCGTGATCATCCCCTATTGCATGAAAAAGGGTACGTTAAATTTTCAACGCACCAATCTTTCTCTGCACCTAGTGCGCGACCTTGCAGGGGTTTTGAGCTTTTGGACGCTTTTTTTAGCCATCCAGAAAATGGGGCTTGTCAATGCAACAGTCCTATCCTATATGAGTCCTTTTTATGTACCTTTCGTATGTAAACTCTGGCGTAAAGAGCCCATAGAAAAGGATGTCTGGTGGATGGTGGTGATTGGGTTTATCGGGGTTTTGATCATTTTGAAGCCCAAAAACCTTTTTTATTTAAGCTCACTCATTGGCACTCTCTCGGCTCTCTGTTCCGCATTTGCTGTTGTGGCGCTAAAAAATCTAAATCGACAAGGAGAGTCCTTATCGAGAACCCTTCTCTATTTTTTCATTACCGGCACTCTTTTTTCTCTCATTTTCTGCCTCTTTCAATGGCAAACCCCTACACTCTTTCAGCTACTGCTTTTAATTTTACTAGGAGCCCTGTCGATTCTTGCCCAAATTTTCCTCACCACCGCTTATCGCTATGGAACCGCCTCTTTTCTCTCTCCTCTTTCCTATTCGATCATTATTTTTACGACACTCATTAGCGGGCTCTTCTTTCACGAGCCGCAACACTGGTCAATCTGGATCGGGATTTTCATTATTATTAGCGGCGGCACGCTCTCCTTTTTCTTTCGTATACGTCCTAAAAAAGTCGAAGGCCTTTTCGCACGACAAAATCACGTAAAAAAAGGCCTGGCCTTCTGGAAGAAATATCCAAAGGAATGAACCTCATAAAAACTTACCTAAAGGTGGGTACGCGGCGACAAGAAGTGTTCGCGCATTAGCAGTTATGCCAGCACAACCAAGAAATATTCCTGCATATACAACTCCCTTTTCTATTTTTTCAAGGGTAACAAGGACATGGTCCAGACATGTTGAAGAAAGAACTGCTTCGGAAATCAAAATACCAGATTTTAGTTGCCAAAGAGAAAACAATAACCCCAACATGCCAATCCACCCATTCTCTCCCACCACTTTACTAACCACAAACCAAATCCCTTCTCCTGCTATTTCTTTTAGTTCGTCTCGTAAATCTGCTAAATCTCCCCGTAATTTCCCTAATCTAGAAGTATCATCTTCAGGGCGAGTCGTAAGATAGTTCAATACCTTCGGCAAAAGATAGGCTCCCCCTACCAAAATCGCAGCTCCTCCAAATGAAATAGTCATATTTTTTTCCTCATTGCTAACCTTGCGAGGGTAAATTTTATCATAAATCCTCGAGAAAAGGGACAAAAAAAATGAAAATTTGTTAAGAAAATATTTTTTTTTGCAGGGCCAAAGTAGACTTGTCCTAAATACACAATGTTAAAATGCCCTAATAAAAATTTTATCAGGAGAGAGATTTTGGAGAAGCAGGGCGATTGCAAGAAAAATTTATTGACAAGTAATTATTTTTGAATGTGTTGTGTTTGTCCTTGGAAGTCAAAAAAGAAACAGAGAGATTATCCCTCTATCCCTTATTTCTTCTCTAAGGAATTGTCCAAGAAAAGAAGAAAAATACAGAAGCATCTTGGAACTTCCAGCTCTCTTAAGTATCCTTCCCCCCAGGGATTGACAAATTATTTTTTTTTACGCAGATTGAAAAAAAAGGAAAAAAGAGCATGTTTCTCTCTCTTTTGATCTCCATCACTTCTTTTCTTCTTTTAGCTTATCTATTAGCAGTCATTCTTTGGCCCGAGCATTTTTAAGAGATCACCATGAAGCTACATACCCTTTTTTTTCTTATCTTACTTCTCTCTCTTCTCACATTATTGAGAAAACCGCTCGGTCTTTATCTTGCACAAATTCTAAATCCCAAAGAAAAAACCTTTTTGCACCCTATTCTCGGACCCCTCGAGCGTTTGATCTACCGCCTCTGCCATATCCAACCAGAAGAAGAGGAAAGCGCTTTGCACTATCTCTTATCACTTCTTTTCTTTAGCTTTGTTTCACTTCTTTTTGTTTTTCTTTTATTGCAACTGCAAACCCTACTCCCCCTCAATCCAGAACATCTCCCCTCTGCCTCTATGGATTTAAATTTTAACATCGCCGCCAGCTTCGTCACCAACACCAACTGGCAAAACTACAGTGGAGAAACCACCCTCTCCTATTTTTCTCAAATGGCAGTTCTGGCTGTACAAAATTTTTTATCTCCCGCCGTCGGTTTGTGCACACTTGCAGTCCTTACAAGAGCGCTCGTGCGCCAAAAAGAAAAAACCGTGGGAAATTTTTTCACCGACTTGGTCCGCTTATCTCTTTATCTTTTCTTGCCCCTAGCTCTTCTTTTTTCCCTCTTTCTTCTATCGGAAGGAGTCCCGCAGAACTTCCAATCCTATCAAAAGGCCCACTGTCTTGAAAGCAAAGAGGTGCAAACGATTGTGCAAGGGCCCATTGCTTCACAAGAGGCCATCAAGCTCATCGGCACCAATGGAGGAGGATATACCAACACCAACTCTGCCCACCCCTATGAAAACCCAACGCCTCTCACCAATTTTTTTGAAATTTTCGCTTTTCTACTCATCCCGGCAGCACAAACTTTTTATTTTGGAAAAGAGGTAAAAAATCACAAGCATGGATGGACTCTCTATCTGCTCATGAGCACTCTTTTTGCCTTGGGGGTATTTCTTTGCAACCATGCAGAATTCAAAGGATCTTTCCTTTTACAAGAAGCGAGCCTTCATTCTTCTGCACCCAACATGGAAGGAAAAGAGGTTCGTTTTGGAGTTTTCGATTCTGCGCTCTTCGCAACAGCCACCACTGCCACTTCTTGTGGCGCTACAAACTCATCTCATACCTCCTTTACACCGCTCGGAGGTTTGATTCCGCTGCTTAACATGCAGCTCGGAGAAATTCTTTTTGGAGGGGTAGGCTCGGGGCTATACGATATGGTGGTGATCGTGATCATCGCCATTTTTATTGCAGGGCTTATGATAGGACGCACCCCAGACTATCTGGGCAAAAGACTAGAAACGGGTGAAATTAAAATGACCATGCTGGCCATGCTGATTTTATTTACGACAATTCTTGGATTTACTGCATTTTCTTCGCTGACCATATGGGGAAAGGAATCTATCTTCAATCCAGGCCCTCACGGACTTACTGAAATACTATATGCCTTTACCTCGACCACCGCAAACAATGGCAGCGGATTTGAAGGAAGCAACTACAACATCTTTGCCTACAACATACTACTGGCTTTGGCTATGCTCATTGGCAGGTTTGGCCTCATCGTCCCCGTCATGATCTTGTCACACTATTTTGTGAAAAAAGGAAGACACCCTCTCCCTGAAGGATCTTTTCCCATCCACGGCGCGCTCTTTTTCTCCATCTTGCTGGCTGTCATTCTCGTTCTAGGCGCTTTGACCTACTCTCCTGCGCTTGTTTTAGGTCCCATTTTGGAACACATGGATATGGTAAGAAACATTTTTTATTAAAAGGTTTGGCGATGAAACAGATTCCACGCAAAAAAATCTCTTGGTCTCATCTTATATGGAGCGCTTTGACCAAATTCCATCCCAAGACCTTGATCCAAAACCCTGTGATGTTCTTGACTGCTGTCGGCGCTTTTTTTACTACTCTTGAGCTTTTCTTTGCCAAAGAACATCTGTTTACCTTTACTCTGCACATAGCCCTATGGCTCTGGGCCACAGTCCTTTTTGCCAATTTTTCCGAAGCTTTTTCCGAAAGCCGCAATGAACATTACGCAGCATCTCTCAGAGCAACTAGGCAGGTAGCCTTTGCCAATCTTCTGCAAGGGAGCCAAATCACCCGCACCGCAGCTTCTCTTCTCAAAAAGAATGATCTCATCCTCATCAAAAGTGGAGAAATCGTTCCCACCGATGGAGAAATCATCGAAGGAAGCGCTTCCATCGACGAGTCTGCCATCACCGGAGAATCAGCGCCCGTAATCCGCGCATATGGGAGCGATCAAAATACCGTTACTGCAGGGACAAAACTTCTCTCCGATGAGATCAAGGTACGCGTTACTGCCAATCCTGGAGAAACCTATCTGGACAAGATGATCCACCTCATTGAAACAGCAAAAAGAAAAAAAACTCATAACGAGATTGCTCTTACCATTCTTTTGTCGGGACTCTCCTTCATCTTTCTCATTGTGATCATCTCTTTAAAAATTTTCGGAAGCTTTTTTCACATCGACTTTCCCTATAGCATGCTGGTGGCCTTTCTTGTCTGCTTGATCCCCACAACAATCGCAGGTCTTTTGAGCGCCATTGGAATTGCGGGAATCAACCACCTGATGAGATTTAACGTTCTTGCCATGAGTGGGCAGGCCATTGAAGCTGCAGGAGACGTCGATATCATTATGGTAGACAAAACGGGAACCATCACTCTCGGCAGCCGCCATGCTGTTGGTTTTTTCCCCGAAGAACGCATCACCGAAGAAGATCTAGCAAAAGCATCTTATACTTCTTCAATAGAAGATTTCTCTCCCGAAGGAAAGAGCATAGTAGATCTTGCCCTCAAGCTCTATCCCCATTTTAAATCTCTCGAAACCAAAGGTAATTTCATTCCATTTAGCGCTTCTACCAGGCTGAGCGGCATCGACATCGGAGATGTCTCCATCCGCAAAGGGGCTAAAGATGCCATCGAGAAATTGGCCCTCAAGCCCCCCTCTTTTTATCTATTACATAAAATCCAAGAGATTGCAAAAAGAGGAGCCTCTCCTCTGCTTGTCTTACGCAATGGAAGCATTTTGGGCGTCATCCATTTGAAAGATGTGATCAAGCCGGGAATTGCCGAGCAGTTTCGCAAGAATCGTGCCGTGGGACAAAAAATCGTCATGATCACCGGAGACAATGAAATTACCGCAGAGGCAATTGCCAAAGAGGCAGAAGTGTCTGATTTCATCGCAGAGGCAACTCCAGAACACAAGCTTTCCTATGTCGAGAGCATGCAAAAAAAGGGTTTTATGGTTGCTATGACAGGAGATGGGGTAAATGACGCACCGGCGCTCGCACATGCCAATGTGGGGATTGCCATGAATGCAGGCACGCAGGCTGCAAAAGAGGCGGGAAACATGATCGACCTCGACTCGAATCCCACAAAGATTTTTTCGATTATTAAAATTGGCAAGCAGCTCCTCATGACAAGAGGAGCTCTTACCACATTTAGCATCGCCAACGATGTGGCAAAATATTTTGCTGTCCTGCCCGCCATGCTTTTGCCGGTATTTCCCTTTTTTCAGTCGTTGAACCTTCTCAATTTAACCACGCCCCAAACGGCCATTTTAAGCGCAATCATCTTCAACGCGCTCATTATTGTGGCCCTGATCCCTCTTGCCATGAAGGGGGTCAAATTTGTGCTGCAAAAACCGGAAAACATCTTAAAGAAAAATCTTCTTCTCTATGGAGGAGGAGGTGTGATCCTGCCCTTTGTTGGAATTAAATTGATCGACATGTTGATCGCAACTTTGGACTTTTTACCTCTATGAAACAGATGGCCAAAAAGCTCTTTTCTTCCATTTCGCTTCTGCTCTTGTTCACGATCCTTTTTGGATTTTTTTACCCCACTCTCATATTTTTCTGCGGCAAAGTTTTTTTTCCAAAAAAAGCAAGTGGCTCTTTAGTCTATCTAAAAGGCGATCTGATAGGGTCCAAGCTCATCGGACAGAACTTTTCTAAAGATAGCTATTTTCACCCGCGCCCCTCTTTTGCCGGAATCCACGGCTATGATGCTAGAAACTCAGGGGCAAGCAATCTTGCCTCCACCTCTTCTATACTCAAACAAAAGACACAGCAAGCAGCAGAAATCTATCGAAAAATCAATCGACTGCCACCTGATGCTAAAGTTCCTGTAGATGCCATTACAGCCTCTGCAAGCGGTCTCGACCCGCACATTAGTTTGGAAAATGCTCTTCTCCAGCTTCCCAGAGTAGCTCTTGCTAGAAATTTGGAAGAAAAAGATCTACGTGCGCTCATTTTAGAACACTTAGAAAAACCAACCTTTTCTCTTTTTGGCGAAAATAGGATCAACGTATTAATGCTCAATCTCGCGCTCGACCAATTTGCAGAAGCTCACTGATACAATAGATAGGGCTTTCTTTTTTCCAAAAAATCTTCTCTTTCTTTTTTCTCAAATTGGATGATCTTCCATGCCACATATTTTTCATTCTCGATCAAGTGCAAAATTTCTGCATTTCCATTGACTTGGCAGAACTGGCGTTTTTTTTCTGCGCTTGTGCGCTGCAAATATTTGAGCACTTCGTTGGGATAAAGCGACTTCAAAAGTCCCATGAGTGCATATTGCACACTCAAGGGACGATAGCTCTTCCTTTCGGTAATCAGAATATGAACTCCATAGCAATTTTGGTTTTTATAGGCTCCATAAAAAGGACGAAAGCAGAAGGGTAAGAATTTGACACCAGGAAGCTTTTGGCGATTGAGCCCTTCTGCCAGCTTTTTCCCATCAATCCATGGAGCGCCTACCACTTTGAAAGGCAAAGTATACCCAATGCCGATGCTGACAAGATCCAGCTCGCCCAATATTCCCGTAGAGGCAAAATACAGAGGCGTATCCGCTTCTGGAATGTGAGGACTTGTGGGGATCCACAAAAGTCCGGTTTCCTGATAAAGCATCTGCCTCTTCCAACCCTTCATGGGAATGACGGTGAGTGCACATTGAATCTTATATTGGTCATTAAAATAGCTAGCAAGCTCTCCGATGGTCATGCCGTGGCAATAGGGCACATTGACATACCCTAAAAAAGAGCGCCACTCATCATGAAGCATAGGCCCATCGACGAGCAGGCCGCCGAGGGGGTTGGGGCGATCGAAAATCATCACTTCGATTCCCTGCTTTGCTGCTTCTTCCATGACATAAAAAAGGGTGGTCGCATAAGTGTAGGGCCTACATCCAATCTCCTGAATGTCGAAGATGATCAGATCTATTCCCTGCAGCATTTTTTCCGTCGGTCTTCGCAAAGATCCATAAAGGCTATAAATAGGTACGGAGCCCACTTTCTTTTCATGATCGATTTTTTCCGCTGCAAGTGCAGAGCCAGTGATGCCATGTTCTGGAGAAAAAATTGCTACTACCTGATACTCCTTAGCATGTTGTCGCAACAGTTCAAAAGTTGGAACAAGAGAACTGTTCACGCTTGTATGATTGGAAACCAAAGCAACCTTTTTCTTTTTTAACAGCTCTACTCCTCCCTCTGCAAAAAAGACATCGACTCCCAAATGAACAAGAGAAGAGGCCCAAACAAACGGAGTCCAGAACAAAAAGCACAAAAAGAAAATTCTCATACCCCTCGCACGGCTAGCTGGTCATGGCAACGTTACCAACTTAAGGATTCGAGAGCTGTGCCCTCAAGCTCTCCCCAAAAGGACACCCTTTGAAAACCCAATACTTAAGACGTCCAATAAAAAATATAACATACCTTTATTAATTTTTTGTGTCAGAGAAAAAATTTTGAGTTGCCAAGCAGGTTTCCCTTTCAGTATCCTTTCTTTTCTTTACATAGGGAGTCTTCATGCGCCAAAACAAACTTGGATTTTGCGGGTTAGAATGTAGTCAATGTCCTGCATATATTGCCCTGCAAACAGATGACAATGCTCTTCGAGATAAAACAGCTGCCGAGTGGTCCGAAAAATTCCACCATGCTTTTACAAGAGAAATGATCAACTGTTCTGGATGCAGAGCAAAAAAGGGAATACAGTGCGGATATTGCTCCATGTGTTCTGCGCGAGCATGTGCTTTAAAGAAAAAAAATCAGGGCTGTTGTTCCTGCGGCGAGCTAGAAAGCTGCTCCATTTTAACAGAGATGGAAGCGCAGTCTGGTTTCGACTTTCGCAAGACCAACCTTGCATTAAGAAATGAGTAGCAGTTCCTTAATTGCTGTTATCGATTCTATATGCGTGGTTTTCCACCCCTGCTGCATCTTTGAATGTTTCGATAAAAGTTTCTGGCATAAAGAGTTTTGCCTTTTCACTTTTCAAAAAGGTGCGGATGTTTTCCAAATAGATAGCATGCTCTTCAGCAGTGATGCTTTTTAAGCAGGCAAAAAGCTCTTCGTTCGAAGAAAATTTGCGGCGATCGATGAAACAGTTTGCAGGAATGTAACTTTCGATATTGTCAGCTCCCCAATAGATGGGCACGCAGCCATAGAAAAAGCTTTCAAAAATCTTCTCCGTAATATAGCCCTTGATCTTGTGCATGTTTTCATAAGCAAAGTTGAATTTGTACCTTTGTAAACACTCTTTCGTCACAGGAGCGCCTTTATATGTTTTGTAGCCTTTTTTTGCCCACCCCTCTCCATAAAAGTCAAAATCTTCCGGAGCATTTTTTTCAAAAAAGCAGATCACCTTTTCTCTTTCAGAATAGAGTTCATGGGGATGGGAAGATGTTTTATTTCTGGCGACAAGAGTACAAAGCTTTCTTTCTGCGAAGGGAGTTGGATTGGGGATCATTTGCACAGCTGAGGGATAGTAGAACTTGAAATATTTTTTGTTATCTACAAGATCGTCGTTCCACGTATAGATTTTTGAAAAGAGCTTGTGTTTGTTTGTGTCATAATTTTCTGGAACGGTTGAGGGAGGCTCCCAGAGGAAGAGAGAGAGTTTTTCTGGAGGCTGGAAAGAGAGAGAGCCCAATTTATGATCCGAAATCAAATCAAAGATAATGATTTTTTTTGCATCTTTTAGTTTGTCATACTTATACGATTTAGGAGCTTTGACCCTCAGATGATAGGGGCGAAAAAGATCGGGAAGATAATATCCGCAAAGAGGCTGGATTTTTCGATTTCCCTTTTCTCCAAAAGGGCCTACAAAAAGACCTGCCGCAATGTATATCGCATCATTTTTTTTCCAAAAAGCATGTAGGAGAAAGCCGCCGGCTCCCAGAAAGAGAGAAAAAAGAAGGAAAAGATAAACAATTTTTCTCATCATCGCCCCCTTTCAAAATTCTGCGATAATCGCCTGCAAAGTCTCTTTAGCATCTCCAAAAATCATGGTGGTATTTTCCTTATAAAAGAGCGGATTTTCAATGCCCGCAAACCCCGTGGACATAGAACGCTTCAGAACAAACACATGTTTTGCCCTATCTACTTCGATGATGGGCATTCCATACACTGGGCTTTTCGCATCATCTCTTGCCGATGTATTGACCACATCATTAGCCCCAATCACCATGCAGACATCCACATTCGACATCGTCCGATTGATATCTTCCATTTCTATGAGACGATCATAGGGAACGTTGGCTTCTGCAAGAAGGACATTCATATGGCCGGGCATCCTTCCCGCCACGGGATGGATAGCAAATTGTACTTCCGCTCCATTCTCTTCGAGCCTTTCTTCCAATTCCCTGACAAGGTGTTGTGCTTGCGCCACTGCAAGTCCGTAGCCAGGAACGATCACGACCGATTTTGCTGCCTCCAGGACAAAATAGGCATCTTGCGGCGTCATCGTTTTGATCTCTCCCATTTGCTGCTTTTGGCCTTGGATATCGCTGCTGCTAAAACCACTAAAAAGAATATGGGCAAGAGAACGATTCATAGCTTTACACATAATAGAAGAGAGAATGACTCCATTGGCTCCTACAAGTGCTCCAGAAACAATCAACAGGTTATTCTCCAGCACAAGTCCTACTGTACAAGCGGCAAGTCCCGAATAGCTATTGAGCAGAGAAATCACTACCGGCATATCGGCGCCGCCAATGGGAATGATCATCGTCACTCCCAAGAAAAGCGATCCCAAAATAACCCACAAAAGAAGAAAATAGCTCTCTTTGGGATCGGTGCAATAAAAGACTCCCAAAACGATCACAAGAGCAATCAAGGAAAGATTAAAAAACTTCTGCCAAGAAAAAACAAGGGGCCGGCCCGGGAGCTTTTCGCTGAGCTTGGCCCAGGCAACCATACTTCCAGTAAAAGTCACTCCTCCGATGAAAATAGATAAAAAAACATCGATGCTGGTAAAGAGAGAAAGATCGGGCGTTGCGTGGTAAATCGACCATCCGACCAGCATGCTGGCCAATCCTCCAAATCCATGCAGAAGTGCCACCATTTCAGGCATGGCAGTCATTTTGACTCTTTTTGCAGCAAAAATTCCAATCAAAGAGCCGCCTGCTAAAAAGATCAAAAAACTCCAGAGATAGGGAAGCGCTTCTCTATTCATACTCGTGGCAAAGGCCGCGAGCAGCATGCCAGCGGCAGAAATTGCATTTCCCTTGCGCGCCGTCAGAGGAGATTGCAGCATTTTCAATCCAAAGATAAAGCTCACACACGAGACAAGATAGGCAAGGTTAATGACAACGTCGGGATTCATTTCTTTTCTCCGGTAGGTTTTTTCTTAAACATGGTCAACATGCGATCGGTGACAAGATATCCTCCGACAACGTTGATCGTCGCAAAAAAGATGGCAGCGAGAGCCAAAGCAGAAGCAAAAGAAAAGGGCTTGGCAGCAGCCAAAAAAGCGCCCACCAGTGTAATACCGGAAATGGCATTGGTTTCCGACATCAGAGGGGTATGTAAAATAGAGGGAACCTTAGAGATCACCTCAAATCCCACAAAGATGGCCAGAATCAAAACAAAAGAGAACAAAATATAGACTTGCACTTCCATCTGCTATCCTTTAATAAAAAGTTCGAAACAGCAGTATATCTCAAGAGCAATCTTCTTGAAAAATCTTTTATTACGTGCAAGCCAACTTAAGGAAGCTCTGAAGAAGCCCCTGTTAGCTAGTCAACATCAAAAAACAGATTTTTTTAACTCGAATTTCAAAATTTTTCGTAAAAAATTTCTAAAAAACTCCTTTTTCTTACGCTTCTTTGAGGGTCTTTTGTCCTGCTTTCTCCGTTTCCTTTATGTTGAACCTAATAGTTGTTTCCTCGCTTGATAAAGATTTGCAAGAGCCGCCAACATCTGCCAATGGCTTCGATTTTTCTTGAGTCCCCGATACCGGGTTTTAGCGCGCCCCCAAAGATTTTTTATCACATGAAAGATAAATTCCACCTTGCATCCACTCCTGCATGAACCTTCATGCCAAAATAGTACTGACCATTCTTTCTTGTAGAACTCATTTCTGGATCACGTTTTTGTTCTTGATTCTTTGTGCTGCTTGGACTGCGGATGATAGTGGCATCGACAATCGTTCCCTTCTTCATGAGAAGGCCTTTGTCTTGCAAGTGTTCATTGATGCTTTGAAAAATCTCTTCTGTAAGGCCATTTTTTTCAAGCAGGTGGCGGAAGTGTAGAATGGTGGTTTCGTCTGGGATCCTATCGAGCATCAAGTCCACTCGCAAAAAACGCTGAAAAGAAATGCGATCATAAACTGCTTCTTCCAGCGATGGATCGCTGAGGTTATACCATTGCTGCAAGCAATAAAGACGAAGCATTAAAAGCAAATCCATTGGCTTTCTGCCATTGCCTGCCTTGGGATAATGAGGTTTGATTAGTGTGATGAGTCGTTCCCAGGGAATGATTTGATCCATTTCTTGCAAAAACTGTTCGGAGACTCCTTAACTTAAAAGTGGACCTAAAACGGGGAGTAGGTATACTTTTTTATCTTTCGAGAATTTTATGAAAGTTTTCAAAAAATTTTATTTTCTTGCAATATTTTCCCCCGTTTTTTTGTTTTCGCAAAACACCGATATTGTAAAAAATCGATTCTATATCACTCCTGGATGTCTGTTTTTCGATGGGGACACTACTCCAACGCTTGGCATCGGATATCGATATCATAAGGAAAAAATAGGTGGCGATATTTCCTTACATTCTTTTTTGATTTCGATCTGTGGCCAAATAGGTGGATTGCCATATGCCAAGGGATCTTTTCTTTATTATCCACAAACGCAAGGAGTATATTGCGGAGTTGGAGTGAATGCTGGTGTTTGGGGAGTAGGGCCTGTTTTTACAGGAGGATGTGAATTTTTTTCAAAAAGCAAATTTTTTCTGTTTGCACAGGCTGACTTTACTTATCCGAGATTTGCTGGCCACTATAGTACGTTTGCTCTCAAAAACTCATTGGGTAGCGTGTCTTTGGGGATTGGCTTTTAGAGCGTATTTTCTGATGGCTTTTGCATTATCAAGATCGACCGTTTGTGAGAAGAGGTAATGATCTATCTATGCAATGTCACATCAAATTGATGCTAAGGCATAGCGATTATTTTTTGGTTATTTCTTTTGTAGATGGACGCCATACTCAAACTCCTTTTGCTAGGTTTGAGTGACTGGATAGTGCTCGTTAAGATTGTTTTTTACTGCACCAGTTTTGCTCCATCAGAGATTTTTGTTCAAAAACAAATTTAAACGAAAAACCACAAGATGTTGTCGGAAAGTCACATAAAGAAGTGGGGCAACCAGGACTTGAACCTGGGACCGACGGGTTATGAGTCCGCGGTGTCCCTTCTCTTAGCAATAATTCGCAATAACTAACAGAAGAAGTTTAAGCGACTTGAGACATTTCGATCTATTGTAATCTTTGGCGATTTATTGCCACTTTTGAGGCGTTAGTGGCCATCCAGTGGTCTTTTTTAGGCATGGATGGTCCTTCTGCATTTTGCTTGAATGGTTAGCTGTAGCCCAATTGCTTCGAAAACTGCAAGAATATTGAAAAAGCGAGGATTCCCTTTCAAAGAGAGGGTGCGATAAAGATTTTCTCTATTTAAATCAGCTTGTTCGGCCAGCCAGTTCATGCCGCCTTTGGCTTCAGCAATATCTCGCAATGCTAGAAGAAAAACATGAGGATCATCATCGTTAAGTGCTGCATTAAGATATGCTGCAGCTTCTTCAGGTTTTTGCAATTGCTTTAAGAGATGTTCTTTATAATTTTTTGCTTTAACCATTTTTTCCCCTGTTTTTGAGCGATTCTTTATATAATCGCCAATAATCCTTGGCCTTGTTGATATCGCGCTCTTGAGACCCCTTATCACTAGCGGATAAAATAATGACAAGAGTTTCTTTTATTTTCCCGAAGTAGATCCTATAACCCGGACCAACATGAATTCGAAGCTCATAAAGGCCTGGCGTTCCTTTGATGGATTTGCAGTCGCCATAGTCTGCGAGTCGAATGCGATTGATTCGGATTCTAATTGTTGCTCTGACCCCAGTATCCAGCTTTTTCTCCCATTCGAGAAAGGGCGACTTTCCATTTGCTATTTCAAGATAAAGAACGTCGATATTCATGGGCTAATTGTAGCGCATACGCTACAAAAAAAGCAAATAAAAAATATAAGTCGCTTTGGATGCGTTGTTCAAGGAGTCTCTGAACAAGTCTCGTTAAAACCAAGTTAAATTATTTCTCCGACAAACATTTTTTTGATAACCTCTATGGGCAATTGCTGAAGGTTCTTATGTTTGAGCTGAGTTTTGCTTCCCTTGCCCCTAAGAAAAAAACAATTCGTTCCGAACAGTTTTTGCAAGAAATGGATCAAATCATTCCCTGGTAGAGACCACAGCTAAAGACGCAGACATAAAGATCTATCCCGAATTACTACATGGTCAAGAAGAAGCAATTTTCGGAGACAAAGCATATTGCAGCGACAAAGAAAAACATTACGCTCGAGAAGCAGAAGTATTTTGGGGAGTCTTGGATCGTCGCAAACAAGGAAAACAGCTCTCGGAAAGGCAAAAGAAGAAAAACCGACTTTTATCCGGAGTTCGATGCAAGGTGGAATTTATCTTTCATGTGATAAAAAATCTTTGGGGGCACGCTAAAACCCGGTATCGGGGACTCAAGAAAAATCGAATCCATTGGCAGGTGTTGGCGGCTCTTGCAAATCTTTATCAAGCGAGGAAACAACTATTGGGTTCAACATAAAGGAAACGGAGAAAGCAGGACAAAAGACCCTCATTGCTGGTATGTTTTAAAAAACTATAGAATTTTTTTTACAAAAGAATTAAAGAGAAAAAAAAAGGAGAATGGTGATGAAGACTCTTGTTTTGTTTCATTCGCAATACGGGCACATCTATGAACTTGCAAAAGAAATGGCCCTGGGCGCCAAAGAAGTTGCTGGAAATAGCGTAGATATCAAAAAAGTCCCTGAAACACTTCCCATAGAAATCATCAAGAAAGTGGGAGGAGAAGAAGGAGCAAAAAAAATAAAGGATATCCCTGTTTGCAGTGTCGAAGAGCTCTCCCATTATGATGCCATCTGTTTTGGCACACCCACTCGTTTTGGCAATATGTGCGGACAGATGAGACAATTTTTAGATGCCACCGGTTCGCTTTGGGCAAAAGGAGCGCTTGTTGGAAAAGTGGGAAGCGTTTTTACCAGTAGCTGCACGCAGCATGGAGGGCAGGAATCCACCATCTTATCCTTTCACATCACTCTTCTGCACCATGGAATGATTCTGGTAGGACTTCCCTACACCTACCCAGGACAGATGGTCACCACAGAAATCACCGGTGGCTCTCCTTATGGAACGTCTACCATTGCGGGAACACAAAACGAACGCAGCCCTACAGAAAACGAGCGCAACGCTGCCCGTTTTCAAGGAAAGCATGTAGCAACTATTGCCGCAAAGCTTTGCAAGAAATAGGAAAAGAGTAGATCTAACCGGTTTTAGACCTCTTTGTTCTGCAAAGAGTCAATGATTTTAGCCATGATAAAATCATTTTTCGTAACTCCTGCCGCTGCATGAGTCGTAAGGACTACTTTGAGCTTGCGATAGGTCAGAGTTAAAGTGGGATGGTGGCTTTGCTCTTCTGCAATAAGAGCAATGAGATCGAGAAAATATTTCGCATCCCCATAACTTTCAAAAAGAAACTCTTTTATTATCTTCTTCTCCTCCACAAGCTGCCACCCCTTTACTTGTGCAAGGGCCTCTTGGATTTTTTCTTTCGAAAGAGCAGCTTCTTTTCCCTCGCAAGGAAGGCAATGTCCTATTTCCCTTGGCTTTTCGCTTGCAATAGGATTTTGAACCACTTCGGCAAGATTTTTTATCACCTCTTCATAGTTAGGAGAATGGGACAGCTCATCTACGATTTGGATGTAGCGGACCTGATCACTTTTATCTAAAAGAATCACAGACCTCGCAAGAAGGTTCAACTCTTTGATCAAAAGACCGTAATTGATGCCAAAAGAAGAGGTTTTGTAGTCAGACAGCACGTAAAGATTTTTGATCGCAAAATGTGCACAAAAACGCGCTTGGGCAAAGGGAAGGTCTTTGCTGATGGCAAGCATTACCACCTCTTGGGAAAATTTTTCTGCTCTTTTATTAAACTCTTTGACCTGCAAATCACAGACAGAAGTGTCCAGCGAAGGAAAGGAGGTTAACACTTTGATTTTTCCTTCAAAATCAATAAGACTCTTTTGTTGGAGGTCATGGGTCACTACCCTAAAATTGGGAGCGATATCTCCCACATGGATTTTTCTTCCTACCAATGTAAGGGATTTTCCCTGAAAAGTAACCGACTGCACAAAAACCTCTTTGTTCTTTTCATCATGCAAGATTTGAGAATTCTCGCAATGCTTTTGCAATTTTTCTCAACAAAGGAAAGAAAATGGCCTTGCTTGTACAAGATTTTTTTCAGAGAAAAGATGCATCAGACTCTTTAAAGTTTTTTAAAAAAGCTTTTTTCAAAAAATGCCTGAAAGAGGACTCGAACCTCCAACCTACGCGTTACGAATGCGCCGCTCTGCCGGTTGAGCTATTCAGGCATGAAAAAAAGCCTACGGAATCTTTTCTTTTCCCTCAATTTCTTTTTCTGCCTTCCAATACAAAAGCTTTTCAGCGAAGCAAAAAGTAATTTTTCCTCCAAAAAACATTTTGGAAGAATTTTTCCTAAAAAATCTACCCGTGATGACGTGTGCCCACGAAAAAAGTTATGAATAATTTTCAAAAATGGTGACAATGATTGAAGAAGGACTGATTGGGGAGGTGTCCACTAATCCTTTTGATCCTCAGAAGAAATTTATTGTAAAAGATTAGCGAGATCTCTCTTCGGAAAAAATGCATGTATAAAAATCAGAAAATTAGCGCCGTTCTGCTGATGGGCGGATTGGGTTTTCGTTTCCAAAGTACTCTTCCCAAACAGTTCCACTACCTATCGGGGAAAAGAGTCTATCTGTACGCCCTAGATGCTCTTGCACGCAGTGGTCTTTTCGATGAAATTCTTCTCGTTTGCCATAAGGATTGGAAAGAAACGGTAGCAAAAGAGACAAAAAAAATACCCACTGTTTCCATTATCGAAGGCGGCTCTTCTAGACAAGAATCTTCCTATTTGGGGCTTCTGCACTGCTCCAATCCCCATCTCGTTTTAATCCACGACGCAGTGCGCCCCTTCGTTTCGCAAAGAATTCTTTTGGAAAATATCGAGCATGCTTTTAACTTTGGGGCTGTAGATACTTGCGTTGCATCCTCCGATACCATTATCTATTCCGAAGACCAAAAAATCCTCACCTCTATTCCCGATCGAAAAAGGCTCTTGCGCGGGCAAACGCCGCAAACTTTTTCCTATCCGCTCATCCTCGAAGCGCATGAGCATGCTCTAAAGAAAAAAATGAACAGTGTTTCAGACGACTGCCGCTTGGTTGTAGAGCTTGGAAAAAATGTCTCTATTGTTGCAGGAGAAGAGAGCAACATCAAGATCACCTCTAAGCTCGACCTCTTCCTCGCAGAACAGATCCTCCGCCTCCAGCCAAAAATTCTGCCCCCCTCTTCTGCGAGCTTAAAAAACAAACATTTTCTTCTCATTGGCGGAAATGGCGGGATGGGCAGGGCCATTTCTTCTCTTTTACAAAAAGAGGGAGCTTGCGTCACCTCTGTTTCCAAACTCTCCTCTCCTTGGCAAATGGACCTCACACAGCCCAAAAGCATCGAATCTTTTTTTTCTTCCTTTCATCGGCAGCATGGGCCCATAGATGGACTGATCCAAAGCGCAGGTGTGCTGACAGCAAAATCTCTCGAAGAACTTTCCCTCTCTGAAATTGAAGAGATGATCCAGGTCAACCTTTTTGGCCTCATCTATTCTTGTAAACTCGCGCGCATCAAAGAAAAGGGGCACATCGTAAACATTGCCTCCTCTTCTTTTTTTCGCGGAAGAAAAGATCAATCCATCTATTCTGCCACAAAAGCTGCTGTCGTCAACTTCACGCAAGCTTTGTCAGAAGAAAAGCCACACCTGTGCATCAATGCCCTCATTCCACAAAGAACCAACACCTCTATGAGAAGGTCCAATTTTCCAGAAGAAGATGTAGAAGAGCTTCTCTCACCTGAATGTGTAGCAGAAACAGTAGTAGAGCTATTGAAAGACTCTTCCACGACGGGGTCGCTCATAGAAGTCAAAAAAGCGTGAAAACAATTGTAGAAGATGGCTTCATTCCACCTTATAATAATCGCGATACCAGGCAACAAAATGACCAATACCCTCTTTTAACGAGGTGGAGGGGAAAAAGCCGAGCTGTTTTTGGCTTTTCGAGATATCAGCACAGGTCTCTAACACATCTCCCTTTTGCATTGGGAGCATCTGTTTTTCTGCTTTTTTGCCAAGGGCTTCTTCCAATGTTGTGATAAATTCCAAAAGGGCTATGGGCTTGTTGTTGCCCAAATTGAAAATGTCAAATCCCACATCCATATCGAGTGCCGCGGCAGTGCCGCGAATGATATCATCGATGTAGGTAAAATCGCGCTTCATCTTTCCAAAATTGAAAACTGGAATAGGCTTTCCTTCCAAAATGTTGCGCGTAAAGAGAAAATAGGCCATGTCGGGCCGTCCCCAAGGGCCATATACTGTAAAGTAGCGCAGGCCAATCAAGGGAATTTTGTAGAGATGGTGGTAGGCATGTGCAATGAGTTCATTGGACTTTTTTGTAGCACCGTAGAGATTGGCAGGTTTTTCGGTAGGATCACCTACACTAAAAGGAACCTTTTGGTTCAAACCATAGACAGATGAAGAAGAGGCAAACAAAAGACGCACATGGGGAAACAGACGGCACACTTCTAAAAGTGTTACAAATCCAGATAGGTTGCTATGCACATATTCATGGGGAGCCACCATGGAGTGGCGCACTCCTGCCTGTGCCGCTAAGTGCACGCAATGGGTAATTTTTTCTCTTTCAAAAATAGAGAGAAGAAGTTGTTGATCATTGATATCCCCGGAAATAACGGGTATACCCTCTTTTTCCAAAATTTTTGCGCGATTTTTTTTGAGATGGGGGTCGTAGTAGGAATTAAAATTATCAAAACCAATGACATGGGCATGGCTCTTTTTCAAAAAAAGGCTCAAATGAAAGCCGATAAACCCTGCAGATCCAGTAACAAGTACGCGTTTCATGAATTTTTCTCTTTAAAGAAGCTATATGATATACAAGAAAATTGCAACTTTGAAAAGAGGCAATATGCGCATTGTTTTTTTGCTAGCTCCAATTTTATTTCTTTTCGGATGCTCCTCTACCTACTATGGGAAGGATCGTTTTGGTGCCAGTGAATTTGTGTTGGACTCCTACAAAATCCGCGAAGGCAAGTTTTCCATTCTAGAGATGGAAGGAAAATCCTATACCGAACTTGATCCCGAGCTTTTAGACGAATACAAAGATACCATCCATGAAGAGGATGTGTTGCACATTGCTCTTTTTCACCCAACAAGGGCCGACCTTGTGGAGGCAGTGCGCACCATTGGAAGAGAAATAGGATACCGCGTTGTGGGCGGCGAGATCAGAGTGCCCGATCTTGCTCCAGTTCATGTGGAGGGTCTTACACTAAAAGAGGCCTCTTGCGCAATACAAAAAGAGTACAATTCTCTTATCTCCAATGTAGAAGTTTTTGTGAGCTTTCGGGACAGGAAAGTAAAAAAAATTGAGCTTGCGGGGCAGGTGGCAGTGAGCAATATTGCTGTCGATGGGAAGCTACGTCTGTTTGATGCTCTTGCGATTGCAAAAATCCCCTCGGATGCCAACCTCTTCAAAAGCTATGTAGTGCGAGAAGGAAAAATGCTCTCCGTAGACCTCTATAAGCTTCTCAAGGAGGGTGACATGACGCAGAATGTCGTGATGCGCGGCGGCGACAAGATTTACATTGCAGAAAATCATGCTGCGACGGTGATGGTAATGGGAGAGGTGGGAACCGAACGATCGGTGGCAGTGCCTAGCGGCCACATTTCTCTTCGGGAAGCCCTTGCAGAAGCGAGGGGAATTCCCTATACAGGAGATAAATCTTGTATTTTTGTCATCCGGGGAAGTATTCAAAAGCCAAAAATTTACCAGTTGAGTTGGGAACACGTCATCCATCTTCCCAATGACAGCCTCCTCTTGATGCCAGGAGATATCATCTACGTGGCCTCCAAGCCGATCACAGAGTGGAACCGTTTTATTTCTCAGCTTCTTCCCTCTTTTTCAGGATTGGAAATTGCCAGCAAGGGAGCGGGCAGCGTAGGAGTGGTTGTACCATGAGACATTCTTGTACAGAAAATCATGCTCTCTACTTGTCCGATCTCATCTATCTTTTACGGTCTGCAAAAAAAAGGGCTTTTTTTTTCAGCATTGCCCTGCTTGTTTTTTTTCTAAGCTCGTGGGGAATATCTCCTCTCCAATTTCAGGCAGAAGCACTTTTCAAGGAAGTGGGGGAGAGGAATAAAACCTCTGCGAACCTGCTCCAAAATTTACTACCTGAAGGTGTTGACCTTTCCAAAAATGAGATGCAAGCAGCGACCTTAATGAAGAGCAAAAAGATCCTCAAGAAAGTAGTGGAGCGCTTAGGTCTGCAAGCGGAAAAAGAGAGCAGTTGGCTTTCACGTTATAAAAAAAATTGGATTTCATGCTTTCGTGCAGCTTTGGGTTTTCCATTAAAAGAAGAGGAAGAGTTTTCATTTTCCAATCTTTGCTTTCTTTCCGAGCAAGCAGAAAGCTACTACCTCTATTTCCATTCACCGACCTCTTTTGATCTGATCGACAAAAAAGGAGAAGTGCTCGCAAATGGCAGCGTGGGCAAAGAGCTTCTACTTCCCTCTCTGCGATTCACTCTCAATTTAAAAAGCAGCAAAGTGCAACTGCACAAAAACTTTCCCATCGTTTTACATCCCTGGCTCGACAAAACAAATGCCCTTGCGAAAAAAATGGCCATTCTTCCCGACAAAAACAACTCTTCCTTTTTAAAATTGACTCTTTTTTATCCCGACCGCAACCTTGCAATCAAAGTTCTCAATCAGACCATGAAAGAGTATGAAAGCTACCTGCAAGAAGAGCACAGACAGTTAGGAGAGGGACAAATTTCCTATCTAGAATCAAGGCTTGCCCATTTCACTTCCGAGATGAAAAAGACGCTGCAAGAGCCAAGAGACCTTCTTGCAAACAAGGCACATGGCACAAAAGATCCCGATAAAGAAAAAATGGATGGCGAAACAGCGCGCAAACTCTTTTTTGCATACACCCAACTACTCGAAGCATCGCAACTCAAACAAGAAGAGTGTGCACGTATGCAAAAAGAGCTGTTTGATCCTCATTTTGCAGTCAGCGCACTGAGCACACTTTTTGAGGACTCTGCAACCCAAGACTTGATCAAAAGAGTTACCCTTCTCTCGCTCCATCTGCTAGATGAAAAAAATTATACTTCAAAAGAAAGAGAGCGTTTTGGAGAAGAAATTGCTGTGCAGAAAAAATTATTATTTCAACACCTCCATGAGCTTGAGCACAGAGAAGAGCTAAAATCTGCGATGTTCAAAGAAAAGATCCACACGCTTCAGGAAATTCTTCTGGATTGTCTGCAGACAGATACGGGTCTAAAAATCATTGAAAGGCTGAGTGAGAATATTGAAAACAAAACGCTCCTTTTGCATCTACAAGGCCTCGAATCCAAGACCATTGACTCTGCCTCTGCAGCGCAGACGCCAAAAATGTTTTCCCTCTCTAGCACTTTGTTCTTATCGCTTGTGCTTGGATTTTTTCTTGCTTTTTTGACTGCATTTTTTGAAGGAGCATGGAGAGGTTTCCCACTGTCGCGAGAGAGGCTTTTCGACCTTGGATTTTCTGTCTTGGGCCCCATCGCCTCTCGCGATGCGGAACGCACCTATGGGAAAACCCTGCAGAAGCTCGCATTTTTTTTAGAAACAAATCAGAGAGGCGAAAAACCTTTTATCGTCTCAATTCTTGCAAATGAGGGTCCCAATTATTCTCATTCTCTGGCCGATCTCTTATCGCAGATTGGAAAAAAAGTCCTGCTATTCGATATATCTGTGCGAAAAGAGCCTGCAGCTGTTTTCTGCCCTCCTATCTCGGAATCTCCCCAGTGCTGCATTGAGCGGTGCGATGGCTTTGACCTTCTTGTGCGTGCGGAGAACAGCTCCCACAGTTTGCAGCTTTCGGAACTCCACAATTTTCGTGCAATGATCGCTTGCTTAAAAGAAAAATATGATGCTATTCTTTTGTTTAACGACTCTTCCCTAAAGAATATGGAGCCGCAAATCTTTTTGACTCTTTCCGATTTTCTTCTTCTAACTTACGAGAAAGAGACTTTGTTAGAATTAAAGCCATTTACAGACTGGGCAAATTCTGATAAGAAGAATAGATTGATGCTGATTGAGAAAAAAAGTGAGGTTTGAGTTTTGACGAAACCTGTTGCACGAAAAAAAGTTCTCGTGACGGGAGGTGCAGGTTTTCTAGGATCTCATCTCTGTGAAGAGCTCTTGAAGGAAGGGCATGATGTGATCTGTGTCGATAATTTCTACACGGGCAGTCGCAAAAACATTCTTTCTTTTCAGAAGCATGAGAATTTTTCCCTTTTGGAACATGACATCTCTTCCCCCATTTTCCTAGAAGGAGTTGCAGAAATTTACAATCTAGCTTCTCCTGCGTCTCCCATCCATTACCAAGCGGATCCCATTTTCACTTTGAAGACCAACGTGTGTGGATCTCTCAATCTACTAGGTCTTGCCAAGCGTTTGAAGGCAAAGATTTTTCAAGCTTCGACCAGCGAGGTGTATGGAGATCCCGAAGTACATCCGCAAAAAGAAAGTTACTGGGGGCATGTCAATGCAATCGGCATTCGCTCCTGCTATGACGAGGGAAAACGATGTGCCGAAACTCTCTTTTTCGACTACTGGAGACAGCATCAGGTTCCGATCAAGGTAGCGCGCATTTTCAATACCTATGGGCCGCGCATGCATCCCAATGATGGAAGAGTGGTCTCCAATTTCATCGTACAAGCGTTGACCAACCAGCCCTTGACAATCTATGGCGACGGGATGCAAACGAGATCTTTTTGTTATGTAGACGATCTGATCAGAGCCTTTCTTGGCTTTATGAAAACGCAAACCTCTTTGATAGGACCCTTGAATCTGGGCAATCCGACCGAATTTACCATTTTGGAACTTGCCGAAAAAGTTTTGCAGCTGACGGGATCCTCATCCTCTTTAATTTTCAAAAATTTACCTTCTGACGATCCCAAACAACGCAAGCCCGACATTTCGGCTGCCCAAAGCTTTTTACACTGGCAACCCACAACGACGCTAGAACAAGGCCTTGAAAAAACGATCGAATACTTCGATCAAGTGCTCTCTTCCGAGAACATACTCCAGCAATAAGAGAAAAAATTACGCTTTTAGAGATATTTTCTTGATTGATGCCGCTTTTTTTTGGCCAATGCTTTTTGAGAAAGGCCTTCTCTCTGAGAACAAGGCCTTGAAAAAAAGAAGGGCATATAAATCTTTTCGGTATCCCATCTGCAAATTTCTTTGAATTTTTTCTTATTGCAAATGTAGAGGGTTTGCAAAGGGCGGACTGCCCTTTGCCAGGGCTTGGGGCAGCGCCCCAATTGTAGGCAGGCTACTGGTAATTTCGAAGAGTTTCTGCGTCTATATTACAAAGCTTTATAACTTATCGACTTTCTCAGCCACGCATACCATGCCACCGAGACCGTAAATAAAGGGACGATTAACCCCATGGGCATCTTCAAATTGTTCCTGCTCTCTTTCTCGACGAACTTTGTCATCTACTTCCTTCAAGATATCCTCATATTGTTCATAAGTTACTCTGTTAACTCCTGGATACCTCAGAGATATTAATTCATCTATACATTCTCCAATTCTTCTCGAAATAACAAATTCGCGAAAAAATAATCCCATCGCTCTTTTCCTTTGATTTATTACACTCTGATCTATAACCTGCACAAATCTAGTAGCAAAAAGTTGTTTGAGCGAATGAACATTTTGCGATTGAATTTCAGCTGTTGCATCTCTTATAACCGCTTCTCGTTCCGTCTCTGGTATTATTCCTGCCGCCTGCCTCATTATACCCAACATTTCTTCAATCGAGCGATATTGCCTTACGTATTCATAATAAATGGGATATTTTCCAGACGCCTCTATTCTAATTGCCATAAGCCCCTCCTTTTTTCGTGTGTTTTATATAAATCTAACAATTTTACCTACAAATTTCTTTAAATTTTTTCTTATTGCATATGTAGAGGGTTTGCAAAGGGCGGTTCGCCCTTTGCCGGGGCTTGGGGCGGCGCCCCAATTATAAATAGACTACTGGTGATTTCGAAGAATTTCTGTGTCTTTTTCTGTTGCTTGTGTGCATAGCTCGCGGTATTTTTTGATCATTTGAGCGGCTAGGGGAGCTGCATCTTTTCCACGATCGCCAAAACGCAGATAGACGACTACTACTAGTTCAGGTTTTTCCCATTCGGAGGAGTTGGGGTCAAAGCTAATAGCGCCAAACCAGGTATCATTGTATTTATGTGCTTTAGAAGTGGGAAGTTTGTCTGACTTGAAAGTATATTCAGCCGTACTGGTTTTCCCGACGAACTGGTGGTGCAGATCTTGATATTCTTTATACAGAGAGGGATCCTGGGAGAGTTTTTTGATCACAGCTGCTCGAGCGCCTCCTTTTTCTCCCCATACTACGCGATCCATTCCTTCCAACAAGGTTTTACGGATGGATGGGGGAAGAAAGATTTCATTTTGAATTTCCAAAGGAGCATCCTTGAGAATTTGCGGCTTCAATACTTTTCCTCCATTGGCAAGAGCGGCCAGCATCACAGCTGTTTGGATTGGTGTTGCGAGAAGTGTGTGCTGACCGATGGCAAAAGAATAAAGGCCGGTCCTGTTTTCACAAAGATCGGCGGGAAGAGTCCCGCTCGTTTCTCCTGGAAGATCTAAAGATGTTTTTTCTCCAAACCCAAATTCTTTTGCAGCGTGTAATAAGCTTGTGGGACTCTCAAGGTAGTCGGAAGCAAGGATAGAAAAATAGGGGTTGGAAGATTGCTCAAGTGCGCCGATGAGATCGATTTTTCCCGCATGACGGTTGAGACTTTTGGCTAAGCGACCACCTTTATAGTGTTGGGGAAAAGCTTTTCCATGAAGATCGTGTCCCAAAATCAGGCTTTTTTTCTTATCCGAGCGGGGGTCATAAGAGAGCTCTTCGATGAAAGTAAAGGGATTTAAAATAGGGATCGTGGAATTGGGAAGCGATTGATAACGCTCTTTCAGAGCTGCATATCCCGTAACAATTTTAAAAATGGAACCGAGAGGAGCTCCATGGCGATAGGCAAAAGAAACCCCGAAGCTCTGGGACTGATAAAAGCTTGAGGCCAAATCTTTTTCACATGCGCTTTTCGGCAGTGAGGGATAGAGAAAAAGAAGGGGTCGATCCAACTCTTGAAAGGAGCGAAAGGAGCGCAAATACTCTAGTGCAAGAGAAGAAGAAAGAGAAGAGAGGCTCTTTCTGAGCAGAGAAAGATCTTCTTTTTGCAAAGAAAGAGCCGAGAGTCGTTGCAAGTAGCAAGAAATCTCGGGTATATCGATTGTTTCACCCTTCAAGAGAAAGAGAAGAAAGGCCATGCGATTTTCTCTCCAAAATTCTTCGAACTGCCTTTTTTCTTCTTCTTGCAGATAGTCGATCCAGGGCTTGGCATATCTTTTTTCTCTCTTTTCCATTTCTCTTTTTTGCTTAATAAACTGCTTTTCATTGCTGTGGCGCCACTGCTTGAAGGAATGGGTGTGAAACAGAGAAAATATAGGAGTATAGATCTCTTCTTCCACACGAGACTTGGCCCGGGAGATCTGCCAATAAGAAGAAATGGACTGGTCGCCTACTTTTTCTAAAAGCTCATTGGAGAAGGAAGGACTATGAACGGCAAGACGACAAAGATCGATAAAAAAAAGTTTGTTTTGATTTTCCGGAATCATGTGCAGAAATGAAAGGAGTCGTTTTTTCAATGCGAGCACTTCAGGAAGGGCTTGCTGCAGGTTCTTTTCTACGAGGAGGCCTATTGTTTCGGGAATTTGCTCTTTTGTGAGTATGTTTCCCTCTTCTTCTACAAAGAGCAAATCAAAAAGGTAGGCTGCATTTTTTTGCCCGGAAAAATAGAGAAGAGACTCGACATCTTCTTGAATAGAGACCGCATTTTTTAGCTGTGTCACATGATCCAAGACCTCTTTTACGGAAGAATCTTTGGGAAGGATTGTTTCACAAAAAAATTCCCATGTGAGTTCTCTTTCTTCTATTGTAAAATCTTTTTTCTTACGGCTGTAATACTCAAACTGCATCTTTTCTTTTCCGTCCCATAGATTGGCAACGTAGGAGGGATGTTCGAGCCAGCGCATGGCCCTTTTTTGTCTCTGCTGTCTAAGAGAAGGGAGCGCCGAGGGTATGAAGTCGTTGGGGTTGAACCTAGGATAAGACGCCAAAGCTAAAACCTCTCCATTGTTTGGATCGAGAGCAACGATGGCACCCCCTTTGAGCAGAGGCTGTTTTTGACAGACTCTCTTTTTTTGCACAGGATCAAAGGCAAAACTTTTCCCTTCCCTACTTTTTTCATCTTCCGCCAAAAGAGCTTCCGCAAAGCGCTGCAGCTCCAAAGAAATGCTGCAAATAAGAGATTTGCCAGGCGTTGGCTCTTTGCTTTGTGCAAGCTGCCTTAGAAAATTTCCATTAACATCGACCTCAAAGGCCCGTTTTCCCGGAATTCCTCTGAGATGCTCTTCAAATCTTTTTTCGAGGCCCCCCTTTCCAATGAGCTCATGCATCGATGCGGCGCGCTCTTTGAGGCGAGCAAGATCTAAGAGGATCTCTTCGCGATTGCGATACCCCTCAGCGAGAGGAGGATCTTCGCCATTTTCTTCCTCTTCCAAAAATGTTTGGAGCTCTTGAATCTTGCCAAACAACGACCAGTACTCCTCCTCGCTAAAAGAGCCCAGATAGCCCAAAATGTCCGATGCAACGGGACCATGAGGATAGTGGCGCTCAAATGAGATCAGAGCATGCAGGCCCGTCCAATGCCGTTCGAGCAAGGAGAGCTTGTAATATTCGCTCTCTGAAATATTTTCTTTAATGACAAAAGGGGTATGGGGAAAAAGAGAAGCTTTTGCATGGATGTAATCTTCTAGGTCTTCAGCATTCAGCCCAAGTTCACTTGCAAGAAAAAGAGAAAGCTTTTTGATATATTCTTTTCTTGGAAATGTTTTGACCTTTTCCTTCTTTCCTTCTTGTTGCCATAGGATGGTGGGAATTTGGCGAATCTGTGCATAGCAAATTGCAGCATCATATCGTATGTGATTGACAGCAAGCGAGATAAGGTTTCTATCCTCGATTATTCCCCTAGGTGATGGCAGAGCAATTGAGCGCTCTTGTGGCTTTCTCGATTCTTTTAGCCGCTCTTCTTTTTGCAAAACCGTGAGATGCCATATGCGAAACAAGAGCAAAAGAAAGAGAAAAAGAATGATTTGCAAAGAGCGGTTCGTTTTTGTCGTCAGCTGGAGCGAGGCCATAAATTGTATCCTTAACTAATATTTTTATAACCCAAGAGAAATTGTCCACAAGAACCTTACTTATGAGACATAATGAGCAAGAATCTAAAATTCCCTTGGAAAAAAACGAGATGATCGGTAAAAATGGTTTTTCGAATTTACCTCAAGGCGCCTGTAGTTCAATGGTAGAACAGTAGCCTTCCAAGCTACGAGTGTCAGTTCGATTCTGATCAGGCGCTTTTTAACATGAACGAACAAGAAGGAAAGGACCGTTGACAACGAAAGAAAAAGAAACCCAAGTAAAAGTAACAATCAAAGATCTCCTTACAGCAGGAGCCCATTTTGGTCATCAAAGGTACCGATGGAATCCCAAGATGAAACGTTTCATCTTCGAAGAAAGGGGTGGGATTTATATTATCGATTTAGCAAAAACGATGCAGCAGATCCGCTCGGCTGTTCGCTTGGTGGAAGATCTGGTCTCGCAGCATAAACCCATTTTATTTGTAGGGACAAAAAAACAGGCAAAGGTCGTGATTCGCGAGCTTGCCGAGTCGTGCGCGGAATTTTACGTATGCGAACGCTGGCTGGGTGGCATGTTGACCAATCTATCCACGATTCGTCAGTCGATCAAAACATTGGAACGCATTGAAAAGCGCATTGCAGCAGGAGGAGAAGGATTAACGAAAAAAGAGATCTCCCAACTTTCCAAAGAACAGCAAAAATTAGAACGCAATCTTTCAGGAATTCGCGGCATGCGCAAAACGCCAGGACTTCTGGTCATTGTAGACTCCGAACATGAGAAGACCGCTGTTTTGGAAGCCAAAAAACTAGGCATTCCCGTTTTGGCCCTTGTTGACACCAATGGCGATCCCGATCTGATCGATCATGTCATTGCCTGCAACGATGATTCATTGAAGAGCATTAAGCTCATTTTGGGAGCTCTTGTCGATGCGATTATTGAGAAGAAAAAAGAGTTGCGCATCCCCATATCTCCTTCTGAAGAAGAGATAGAGTCCAAAGATGATGGAGAGCCCATCGAAGAAGAAGAATCTACGAAAGAGGAAGAATAAAATGGCAGCGCACATTACTCCTGAAAAGATCAAGGAACTGAGAGAAAGGGCCGGCGTTGGGATGTCCCAATGCAAGGAAGCTCTCGTTCATGCCAATGGAGATATAGACAAAGCCATTGAATATCTGCGCAAGACAGGAGCTGCTTCTGCGGTCAAAAAAGAGGGCCGCGAGACCAGAGAAGGAATCATTGGCATTGCAGAGACAGCCCAAACTCTTGCACTGGTTGAAATCAATGCTGAAACTGATTTTGTAGTAAAAAATGAGAGATTTCAAAAATTTGTAGATGAAATCTGTGCGATCGCCGCACACCACAAGCCAATTTCTTTAGAGCACTTTTTGCATAAAACCTATGCAAAAGATGCCACGACTTCCATCGACCAGTATCGCAATACTCTCATTCAAAGCTTTGGGGAAAACATACAAATCAGACGCATGGAAGTGATTGCAAAAATTGCCAATGCCTCCTATGGAATCTATTCACACATGAATGGCAAAATTGTATCCATCGTGGTTCTGAAGGGAGACAGCGGTCTTTCCGAGCTTGCACGCGATATTGCGATGCATGTAGTTGCAGAGAGCCCCGAATATCTCAAACCCGAAAATGTTCCCCAAGAGCTTGTGAAAAAAGAAGAAGAGATTGCCAAGAGCCAAATCAAAGGAAAGCCTGAAAATATTGTAAAAAACATTGTAGCAGGAAAGATCAAATCTTTTTATGATACGGTCTGTCTTCTGCAACAAAAATATGTAAAAGACACTACAATTACGGTGCAACAGCTTGTGGAAAACCAAGCAAAAAAAACGGGAAAGCCTTTGGAACTTATCTCTTTTTGGAGATGGAAGGTTGGAGAAGGTAAATAAACATTCATGCCATCACATGCGTCCTATCATCGGATTTTGCTCAAACTCTCCGGCGAGGTGATTACCGGATTTCAAAAGCCTCAAAACCAGGAGTCTACCTGGTTTGATTCCATGATATCTGCCATACAAAAAGCCCACGCATCTGGTATGCAAATTGGCATTGTGATTGGAGGCGGCAATATTGTACGCGGAGTTTCTTCTCACACACATGGCTTCGACCGCATAGCGGCCGACCAGATGGGCATGCTAGCGACCGTAATCAATAGTTTAGCACTACAGCAGGCGCTGGAAAAGGTGCATTGTCCCTGCAAAATTCTAAGTGCGATTGCATGCGGAACCATTGTGGAGACACATGGGTGGAAAAAGGCGCTCGACTATTTGGAAAATGGCAATGTGGTCATCTTTGCTGGAGGAACGGGAAATCCCTATTTTTCCACAGACACAGCTGCTGTTTTAAGAGCTTTGGAAATCCATGCGGAAATTGTCTTGAAAGCAACCAAAGTAGATGGAGTCTACGACAAAGATCCTGTTTATAAAGATGCGAAGATGAAAGAAGAAATCTCCTACAGTGAATTCCTCCAAAAGGGGCTCAAAATAATGGATGCAACAGCAATTGCTCTCTGCCGGCAGCACAAGCTTCCTGTTTTGGTATTCAATCTCTTTACAAGCGGTTCTTTGCAAAACGTTTTTTCTAAAGAAAAAATAGGTACCTTAGTTTCGGGAGAATAAGATGGACGTAGAAAAAGAAACCAAAACTGCTATGCAGGCAGCCATTGAACATTTTAAGCAAGAGTTAAAGACCTTGCGAACGGGAAGAGCCAATCCAGGCATTCTCGAGCATGTACGTGTCGACCTCTACAATAGTTCCATGTCATTAAAAAGCCTGGCCAATATTTCTGTTCCAGACGCAAGACAGCTCATGATCACGCCATTTGATCGGCAAAACTGCGCTCAGATTGCCAAAGCAATTGATGCGGCCAATCTCAACGTACAAACGCAAGTAGACCACAATGTCGTTCGCGTCTTTATCGCTCCGATGGATGAGTCGGTGAGAAAAGAGATGGTAAAAGAATGCAAAAAGAGAACGGAAAATACCAAAATTGTCATTCGCGACATTCGACGCAAGTATAACGAACGAGTAAAAAAGGAAAAGGCAGACGGCACCCTTTCCAAAGATGATTTCGAACGAATAGAAAAAGAAATTCAAAAATTAACCGACCAGTTTTGCAAGGAGAGCGATCAGATATGCGCCTCCAAAGAAAAGGAGATTTTAGAAATATAATTTCTCCAGGGACTTTTCGTAGCTTTCTTTGGGAAATGCCCTTGTAGGAAAAGGGCAAAGAGTTTACAATCCATCTATCTTTGATGGCCCCATCGTCTAGCCAGGTCTAGGACACCGGATTTTCATTCCGTCAACAGGGGTTCGAATCCCCTTGGGGTCATTTTATCATCAGAGACTTTAGCTCAGCTGGTAGAGCAACTCCCTTTTAAGGAGTAGGTCGAAGGTTCAAATCCTTCAAGTCTCATCAAAGCCCACATTTAGTGGGCTTTTTTTTTCGTTCCAACAGCTATCCAAATAAACGATCGCAGCAGTTTTTTAGGATCTGTGAAGCATAAAATGAACGATTTGACCTGCGCGAAATCGTTCATTTTATTGCTTCACAGATCCTAAAAGATTGAGGGAGCTGATCGATCAAATCGGAAGCGATCACGGAATAAGGGCCCTTTTCTTTCGCTGCCAACTCTCCGCACATTCCGTGGAGATGGACGCCTAAAAGAGCTGCTTTATAGGGAGAAAGCTTTTGTGCGCATAGAGCTACAATGATTCCCGTCAGCACATCGCCAGAGCCAGCAGTTGCCATTGCGGGATCGGAGCGAAGCGCAACGATGGGCTTTTCGCCTTTGTGCAAAATAAAGGTGGGAGCTCCCTTTAAAACAAGAGTTACATTTTTCTCTTCGCAATATCTCTGGCAAGTAGAGAGAAAAGCAAGATCTCTTTTTACTCCTTTCACACCCAACAGCCGCTCCATTTCCTGATGGTGGGGAGTGATAATGGTTTTTTTGGGCAGCGCTATATGGGGATGGTGGGATAGGACAAAAAGCGCATCAGCATCCAAAACAGAGGGAACTGAAATAGAGCTAAGAACCTCTTGCATTAAATGGTCTATCTGTCGCCCTCTTCCAAGGCCAGGTCCCAGATAGACTGCTGCAGATTTACTGCATTCTTCTCTCAGTTCTTTCCAATCATTTTCTTTCCAAAATCGCTTGACCAGTTCATCGGGAAAGGAGGCGCTTTCCACTTGTACATTTTGAGGGAGAAACAGTTTCACGATACCAGCACCCGAGCGAAGAGCAGCAACCGCGCTTAGCTTTGCAGCACCTTCCATGCCCAAAGACCCTGCAACGCCAACCACCGATCCCCTCTCATATTTGTTGCTGCTTCTTTCTATGGGAGGAAGATCCTGTGCTAGAGCTTGTTCATCGAGAAGAAAAAATGATGCGCTCCCCCGTTCGATGTATTCTTCTGGCAATCCAATGTCTTCTACAAACAGTTTGCCCAGATGATTCCATCCCTCATTTACAAAAAAACCAACCTTTGAAAGAGAAAAGGTAACAGTCTCGGTCGCACGAATCGCAACGGGACGTACCGCTCCAGTATTTCCATCGAGTCCCGAGGGGATGTCGAGCGAAATGACAAACAGACGGGCATGATTGACTTTTTCGATGATCTCTTTTATTAATCCCGTAACTTCTTTTTGAAATCCAGTGCCCAAAAGTGCATCGAGAAGAAGCCCTTGTTCTGGCAAAACAAGATCCTCGATTGTCTCAATTTCTAGTATCGCACCATTCATTTTGAGAAAACGTAGCGCCTCTTTTTGACACAAAGGCGATGCTTCTGCCATTTTTCCTACAAGAAAAGCTTTTACGGAAAATCCCTGTTTTATAAGGTGGGCTGCTGCCACAAAGCCATCGGCTCCATTATTTCCCATGCCTGCAAGAAGTATCACTTCTCGTGGAAGGTGTGAAGAAAGCAGGCAATGGATAGCATGAAGGGCGCTTTTTTTTCCGGCCTCTTTCATAAGATCTTCTTCTTTGACATGTTGAAGAAATGCCAAAGCTTCCACACGTTTCATCTCATCCGAAGAGAGAACTTTGCGACCTTTCATCGATTATAGATGCTCTTCTTTAATTGCCCTTTGTAATAGAGATTTAACGGCTTCTTTTGGTGCCATTCCCTCATAGAGCATGGAGTAGGTTGCATTGGTAATAGGAAGCGGAATTTCATGCTCTTTTCCAAGTTCATAGGCAGAAACGACCGTATAAGCTCCTTCCACTACCATACCAATTTTTTCTTTTGCATCAACTAAACTATACCCTTGAGCAATGAGCTGCCCAAAGCGATTGTTGCGACTGAGCTGAGAAGAGCAAGTAACGAAAAGATCTCCAAGCCCAGAAAGACCATTTAATGTTTCGGGCCTGCAATTTTTAGCAACCGAAAGCTTGCGGATTTCGTGCAGTCCCCGCGTCATGAGGGCCGCTTTTGCATTATCGCCAAAACGCAAAGCATCGGATATCCCGCATGCAATGGCTATGATATTCTTCATGGCTCCGCCAAAACAGATGCCATGGATGTCGCTGTTGGGATAGATACGAAAATGAGGAGCGCAAAAAAGTTTTTGCACCTCGTGCATCAAAAGAGAATCATAAGAAGAGCAGACGACAGAAGAGGGAAGCTCTTGAAAGACCTCATCTGCAAGAGAGGGCCCGCTCATACAACCAATCAAAGAGCGGTTTTCAAAACCAAAAACCTCCAAAGCAATCTCGGGAAGCAAAAGTCCCGTTTTCTGCTCGATTCCTTTCGAAGTAATCACGAGAGGACATAGCTGTTTTCGGAAATGCGTTACCTGATTTAAAACAGAACGAATGCCTCCTGCGGTCACACTCTCTACAATTATTTCTGCATCTGCAATGGCCTCTTCCATCGAGTCAACAAAACTAATGTTGTCAGAAAGGGCCTTGCCTTTCAACTTGGGATGTCTTTTCGTCGTTCGCAACAGATGGATCAATTCTGAGTTATAATCCCAAACAACCACTTCATGACCATTTTGAGCCAATAGCTGGGCCAGAGCGCATCCCCAGGTGCCAGCTCCCAAATATCCAATGCGCATACATACCTTATATTTATTTTTCAGACTTAACTAGTATACCAGAACAAAGGGGGATTCACAAGTCAATGCCTTTAAAATAGCGCCTATGGAAATAAACTTTTTTTTGATAGAGCCGCAAGAGGGCTGATGTGGGGTAATAAAATTCTTGAGAAAGCTCGAAATTCTTTCGACTCGGCATTCGATGCAGCAGGTGATAAAAAAGTCTACGTTCCTTTGCGAGAAAAGCCTTGCGAACGGCAGCGAGACCATCTTTACCATAAGCACGCTTCAAAGGAGCAAAATGAGAGCTTTTGGAAGTCAATAGAGGCTCTATTTTTCGCGCAACGGAAAAGGCGTCAAAGAGAAATTTTTCACATTTAAAAATTTTCGTTTCCTTTCCTTGATAACAGATGGTTTTTTGCACGCAGTGCAAAGGAAGAGGAAGAGCTGCTGCCTTTTCCAAAAAAAAGAGGTTCACGCAGTAAATCCCTGTATGAGCAAAGGGAAATGAGGCAATTTCTCCTGGAGGAATCTCCATATATTCCAAAATTCTAGGTCCCGATCTGCCGTGTGCTAATACTCCCATTGAAGTTTCTTTTTTGGGACGCCTGATAGTATAGAGCGCCACATCACACTTTCTCTCTTCGTGGAAGCCCACAAGTTGTGCATCTACGGGATCGCAGAGCGGGTTATCGACGGGAAAGAGAAGTATTGTTTCGATTTTCTTTTCTCGGCATCGCTGTAAGAGGTTGGATTGGACAAAACTGCGAAAGAGATCTCCATTGCCACTTGCCCTGGTAAGAAGGGTCTTTTGCTCCAGCAGCCACTTGCCCTCCCGATCGCACACAGGCAAATGACCTTGCACAAAAAAAGCCACCTGACTTTTCTTGAGGCCAAAAAAGTTTTTTTTCTCAAAAAAAAGTTGTGTCTCTTTTTGATTCAAAAAAGAGGTCATGATCATCAAAAAAATTTCCGTCTGATATTTCTTTTGCGCAGCCAAAATTTTTTCGCAAAAAATCTGAAAAAGAGTTTTGTGTTTGACGATCGAAAAGGGAAAGCATCCTTTGGGGCCCGAAAACTGGAGTCGGCTTCCTTCTCCTGCGGCGAGCATTAGGGCAGCCACTTTACCCTCTCTGAGCATTTCTTCTCCTGCATGACAAAATGTTTCATTTTTTTCATACACTCTTTCCCAGGGAGAAGAGGAGGGGGGTCTTTTGATAGAAGGCTTTGTGCAAAAAAACTCTCTTTGCCGGTCTAGTTCTTTCTGGTCTAAACAAAGCAGCTGGTGTAATAGAGCCTTTTGATCTGCTTTTTTTGGGACAAGAGAAAGAAGATGAGACTGTCCCCATCGGAGCAATAGCTCATCGAGATTCATGGGGACCTCTTTGCGGAAAAAGGTGCATAAGCACATTTTCCGCTTCTATGTTGTAAAGATTGTGATTTTCAGCAATTAAAGGCACATGGACAAGCTTTGGATTGGGAGAGGCAACTGCCTGCTTCAAAACTCCCTGATGAGGGTCGGCCCAAAGCGAGATGACTTTGATAGGAAAACTCACATCGAGAAAATAGGTCATGGTCAAAATCCCCGAATCGGGAACGATGAGATGAGTACATCTATTTTTGATGATGGAGAGCATTTGCAAAAGATTTGTTTTTGTGCGCAAATCGACCACAGAGCGATGTTCAAAATCCATTTCGGAAGTAAGGCCAAAAAGCACAACGCCGACCTCTTTATGCATGTCGAGTCGGTCAAAAAACTCCCTCCATCTTTCGTAGGGCCAATTGCGTCTGAGGCCATAGGGCGCTTCTGCCAAAGGATGCACTCCAATCAGAAAGGGTTTGTCTGGTAGTGCAAAAGAGGTATGTAAAGAGTCCCAGTGCTTTTTCCAGCGCAATTTGGGACAAAGTTCTCCTAGCTGCCATTGTACCCAATAGGTAGGATCGGGTTTTTCGATAATGAGATCAAAAGAATGTGGAGAAATTTTGCACTTGCGCAAGGTCTTTTCAAGAGAAAAAGGAAGATCGCGCTGCCATTCTGGTGCTTCGATCACCTCGACATTGCAGAGAAGGTGGAATCCCTCGACTAAATTGGTTCTGGTAAGAAAGGTAATAGAAGCATCGGGAATATAGGTGCGGATGCGCTCGACGATGGCAAAAAGGCCAAGAGCAATATCTCCAAGCCCTCGATTCCAACAAAGAAGTATTTTCTTTTTTTTAGCTTTCACACTACGCGAAAGCAGAAGATCCAAAGGATTCGGGCTCAGTTTGCGGCAAATCGATCTAAACACTACGCGGTATCCTCTCGAGCGCCTCTGCAATTGCGCCCATTACCTCATCTACTTGAATTTCTTTCATGCAGCGAAAATCTCGATTGCAAACCCTTAGAAAACAGGGGGAACAAGGCGCACTCTTGTGCAGCACAATGCTCTTTTTTCCAGGGCCTGTAACGCATACGCTCGTCGAGCCAAAAAGCGCGACGACAAAGACTCCCAAAGCGCTTGCAAGGTGCATGGGACCGCTGTCATTGGTCAAAAAAAGGTCGCACTCATGAATCAAAGAAGCGAGTTCTCGTATTTTTGTCTTTCCCGCCATATTGATTGCCTCTTTAGGCAACCCTTCGCACATCGATTTTACAAGAGGAGCAACAAGATCATCGCCAAAAAAGATACAGCACGCTCCCATTTTTTTAATGAGGCGAAGGGCAACTTCATGAAAACGCTCAGGTAGCCACTGTTTGGCAGGACCATACGCTGCACCGGCATTGATGCCGACGACGAGCATTCCTTTCTTATAGCCTGCTTGCAAGAGAATCTCTCTTGCACGTTCGATCTCCTCTTTTTGCAAAACGATATAGGGCTCTGTTTTGGAAATGGGAATGCCAAGCGATGCGATGAGATGCTTATAGGTCAAGATTTGATGTTGCTCTTGAATCTTTTCTGGAAAAGAAACGGCATGGGTAAGCAGGGGTCTTCGCCAGAACGTGGAAAAACCGACTCTTTTTTTTACTCCTCCCATAAAAAACCACCAAGCCGAGCGAAAGGAGTGGGTCAACAGAATGCCAAGGTCATATTTTCCTTCTGCGAGCTTATCGATCACATCCCCTTCTTGCGCTCTCCTAAAAAAGCCGCCATTTTTTTTATGAAAGCAAAAAAGCTCATCCAGATGAGGATTGTATTGCAAAAGAGAACAGAGAGGAGATAGGCCCATCGCCGTTAAGCGTGCATTGGGAAAAGCATTTTTTACATCTTGGATGATGGGAGTTGCCATCACAAGATCTCCGAGCCAGTTGGGCATACGGATAATGATATTTTTGGGCGAAAAGGGAAGGTCCATCACTCATTCTCCTGAAAAAATTGTGGCACAAATGATTAATAAAATATACTGAAGAATATGCACACTGAAATAGACTAAGAATTTTACGCCTAAGTTCGCTTTTATACTGTAGAAAGCAGCTGGGCCGTAGGTAAAAACATTCATGAATCCAAAAGAAAAACAGATTATCCTGGGCATCGATCCCGGCACGCGTGTGACGGGATATGGAGTTCTCGAAGCATCTTCCCACCACCTTTTTGCCCTAGATTATGGGTGCATACGCCCCCCCTCCAATCTTCTTTTGGAAAAGCGCTATTTAATTATTTTCCAAGCATTGCAAAAACTAATTGCGCATTATACCCCCACTGCAATGGCAGTGGAGAGTCAATTTGTAAAAAAAAATGTACAAACAACTCTCAAGCTTGGTGGTGCCAAAGGGATTGTGCTCTTAAGCGCCGCTCTTTTTGATATTCGGGTATATGAATATGCTCCCAGAGCTGCAAAACTTGCCGTGGTAGGACATGGCGGGGCTAGCAAAACGCAGGTGCAAAAAATGATGCAAATGCTCTTGCATCTGCCCACTCCTCCCACTCCGGAAGATGCTTCAGATGCCCTTGCCTTAGCAGTATGTCACGCACACAATTTCCAAAAACAACAGAGGATCTCATGTTCGACTATTTAAAAGGATGTCTTGCTTTTTTCGACCAGGCAAAAGTTGTCTTAGATGTAGGAGGTGTTGCTTACCGTCTGCAGATTCCCGTGAGGAGTTATGCAGAACTGCCGCCACTCGGATCTTCGCTGCAGCTTTTTTCCTCGCTTGTTGTGCGCGAAGATGCCCAAATGCTCTTTGGCTTTCTCGAGCAAAAAGAGCGCGATCTTTTTGAATTATTGATCTCTCTGTCTGGCGTTGGTCCGAAAACTGCTCTGACTCTCATTGGCCACGTAAGCTATGAAGATTTTTACAGAGCCATTTCTGAAAGCAACTCTGTCCTGCTCAGCAAAATTCCGGGAATTGGAAAAAAGACCTCGGAGCGTCTTGTGATTGAAATGAAAGACAAACTGAAAATTCTCGACAAGAGCTATCCCCTTCCTCCTGAAGCGCACAATCGCACAGCCTCAGATGCAATTTTTGCGCTTACCAATCTCGGCTATCCAGCTTTTGAAGCCCAAAAGGCGGTCAAAGCAGCCCTTATAAAAGGAGGAAAGAGCGCAGACACATCTCTTATCATTTCGCTAGCGCTGAGAGAAAAGAGGCAAACAAAAAAATAGCGGGCAACTTAGGAACTATCCCTTAAAACCCCACTAAAGGACTTAAGCTTTTTGGGTATATACAAATTGCTCCCAAGTAGATGCGTCTTGAGGAACTTCCCAGAGAGGCAACACTGATATTGCCCTTTTGGTTTCAGGAGTGATACGAACAATTTCTACTTCTTGTCTTGTCTGAAAGTTTGCATCTTGCAAGTTCACTTCAATGAAAACTCGTATTGCAACTCCATTGACAATGGTCCATTGTAAGGTTTCTTCATCAAATTCCTTTATGTCGAACAAAGAAAAAGCCCTTAGTTTTTTTTCTTCAGTTGAAAGAAAAATTTTCGGATTTCCGCTATTTCCTGAGGGAATAAATGTTTTTCTTTCTTCATGGTGCTCTTGCAAAAATTTTATTGCTATTTCTGCGGCATTCACAAAAATTCCTTGGTGAAAGAATCCCATGCAGTCTACTAATCTTCTCAAGCTGCCATCAAAAAGCTCTTTTTTCACTTTATGTAGTCTCTTTTGAATGCGTTTATTTGCTTTCTCTGACACTTGACCATCTTCTGGATTTATGCACAAATCGATTCGATCAATGGAAATTTTCCACCGAAAAGCATCTTCACGTATCTGCCCAAGCCTTTCTCGTTCCTTTTTCCGCAAAAAAAGATCGGA